>JADJPO010000010.1 GCA_016713225.1 Kineosporiaceae bacterium | reverse complement strand
CGACCTCGCCGGTGCCGGCCTGTTCGTCGCCGAGGGCATCTTCGCCGCCGAGCTGGTGCACGTCGTCCGAGAGCGCGGCGTGCTGGCCGATGCCCTGTGCCTGCAACTTCACCCGGCGGTCACCTTCGCCCGACGACTGCTGCGCGACCTGTCCGAGTCACGCAAACCACCGATCACCTTGCTGCGCAGAGGCTTCGGACTCGCCCTCGGTGAGGCACGACTGATCAGACACTGGATCGAATCGGGCTGCCGACCGGTGAGCATCGCCCGGGCCGAACAGGCCTTGCGCTCACTGGGCGCCTGAATCCATCGCTGTCTCAGCCGATCGTCAGGTTGCGCACCCCTGCCGCCGTCAGCACCTCGTGGTACCGAGCACGGTCGGCGTTGGTCACCTCGAGCAGGTGCCGGGCGCACGCCCGGGTACCGTGCCGCCGGTAGGCGTTGACCCGAAGCCGGATCTCGGGATCGAGCGAGAGCAACCAGTGCGCCGTGCGGGTGAGATCGTCGTCCGCGTCGTTGATCCCGGGCACCAGCATCAGCCGCACCTCGATCAGCACGCCCTTCGCCGCGAGCCGGGTGGCCGCTTCGAGGACCCGGCGGTTACCCATGCCGGTCAGGACGACGTGCCGTTCCGGGTCGAGCACCTTGACGTCGAGCATCACCCCGTCCACCAGCGGGATGAGTCGTTCCCAGACCTCGGCCGAGGCGTCCCCGTTGCTGTCGACGAACCTCGTCAGGTGCGCCGTCGCCGGGTGCTCGGCCAACGCCACCAGCAACGCCTCGAGGAAGTCCGGCTGCACGGTCGGCTCGCCGCCGGTGATCGTCACACCGGTCAGGAACGACGCTGCCTCGATCACGGGAGCGATCACCGAACGGACGCTGACCAGCTCCATTCCCTTGGGCTGCAACGGGATCGTGGCCGGGTTGTGGCAGGTGAGACAGTCGAAACCACACCCCTGCAAGAAGATGACATACCGGCTACCGGTGCCGTCGACAGCCGAGAAGGGCACCGTGCCGGCCACTCGGCCCGTCGCCTGCACTGCGGAATCGAGCGTCATCACCTCACCCCGTCGCCGATCGGTGCCGGCTTGACCACGCGCTCGGCCAGCCGTTGGTTCGCCATGCTGCCCGCACCCAGGAACGAGCTGGCGTGCCGCGCCCGCCCGTCCTGGGCGATACCCGCGACGTCCTTCTCGCGCACCAGGAACCCGGTGATCCGCACGAAGCCGTTGCCGACCACGTCGAAGGTCACATCACGCATTCCCTCGGCGAAGGCCCCCCGTAGGACGGCGACCACGGCGTCCGGGTTCGACTGCACCGTCGGCTCGAACCGGAAGATGTCACTGATCCCCGCCGGCACGTGCCGATGATTGGGCGCAACGGCCCGAATGTGATGGTAGAGAGGCGGTTCACTCCCCACCGGGATGCGGGCACCGGCCGTCACCCCGAAGTCGGAGTCGATGCCCGACTGGGCGTGCAGCAGGGCATGCCCACCCGTGGCCTCGCAGTAGGGCATCGGCGTGGCGGCCACCAACTCGGCCAACCGCGCCACGATGCGATGACCCAGCGCCGTGGCCGGCTCCTCGTGCCCGTAGCGTCCCACGCCCAACAGTTCCACCGCCTCGGCGATGCCGTAGAAGCCGAACATGGCGGTGAACCGGTCGCGCGCGATCAGCCCCTCGCGGGCCAGCCAGTCGTGGTCGTAGAAGCCGGTCTGCTCGACCAGGTGACGGATTCGAGCGGCCATCAACTCGGCGGTGAGCGCGACGTGGCGCGGCAGCACGTCGTCCAGCCACTCGTGCAGACCCACGCCCGCGAAGCGCACGCTGGCGGAGACGTCGAGGCGCACCAGGGTGTGGGCGCCGCCACCGCGCGGCAGGCTGTTGTAGCAGCTCACCACGCCGTAGGCCTCGCCCAGGTCGGCGCGCATCATGGGGTCGTTCACGTAGTGCGGCTTGCCGTCGGCGCAGGTGGTGAGCACGGCCTCGCGCAGCAGATCGTCCGGGGTGCTGTCGGGGTCGACCCGCAGCGTCAGGTTCGGCACCACCTGGCGCAGCGCCCGATCGACCCGCAACAGCGAGCGGACGACGCGGCCGTCGTCCGGGCCGAGGTTGGCGTGCACGAAGGCGTCCGGCATGGTGCGGTCGATCAGCCGCCAGAACCGGGTCAACGCGGCGTCCAGCGCCTCGTCGCTCACCCCGTGCTCGGCCGACCCGACGAACGGCTCGAGCAGCCGGTCGAGATCACCCAGATAGACCGGGTAGCCCGTGATCGAGGGCACGCCGGCGTACATCGCCAGCAAGAAGGTCAACGCGTCGTCCAGCGTGGTCGGCGCCTCGAGCTCGAGATGGGCGCTGCCCCGGGCGAGCGCGGCCGCATAGTCGGGCAGCACGTAGCGCGGCCGGTACGGGGCATTGCCCTCACCCATGTCGTGGATCACGCCCTTGGCCTGCGCCAGGCAACAGGCCTCACTGACCACAGGGGGTTCGACGGCGTTCTCGGCCAGCATCGCCAGCGCCTGCACGCGCTGCCGGTAGGTCAACCCCGGATCAGCCAGGCACGCCCGGACCTGCGTCTCGAACTCGGACATGTTCACGTTGTCAAGGCTAGGCGTGTTCCTCCCCGAGTGAACGGGGTTCAAGGTCGCGGGGGTCACACGTTGTCATCCGTCACATCTGCCGACACGGAGCGTCAGCGGACCGCCTCTCCGCGCGCCCACGACGCGGTGCGATGGAATGGGGGCATGACGCAGAAGATGGGCCTCCGCGAGTACATCGACACGTTGCGCGCCCAGGGCTACACGGTGCAGGGCAGCAAGGGCGAGGATCCGACCCTGATCGCCCCCGACGGCCGGGCGGTCGAGACCTGGCGCGAGGACTATCCGTATGACGAGTTGCTGGAACGGGAGACCTACGAGGACGACAAGTACCAGTTGCAGACCCAGCTCCTGCAGTTCCAGTACTGGACACAGGACGTCGGTGCCAAGCACGTGCTCGTCTTCGAGGGCCGGGATGCCGCGGGCAAGGGCGGCACGATCAAACGCTTCATGGAGCACCTCAACCCCCGGGCCGCGCGCGTGGTGGCGCTCACCAAGCCCACCTCCAGCGAGGCGGGCCAGTGGTACTTCCAGCGCTATATCCAGCACCTGCCGACCGCCGGCGAGATCGTGCTGTTCGACCGGTCCTGGTACAACCGGGCCGGGGTCGAGCGGGTGATGGGGTTCTGTTCCGACGAGCAGTACGCGACCTTCATGCGCCAGGCCCCGGCCTTCGAGCGGATGCTCGTCGAGTCCGGCACGACGGTCACCAAGCTCTGGTTCTCGGTGACCCAGCAGGAACAACGCACCCGCTTCGCCATCCGCCAGATCGACCCGGTGCGACGCTGGAAGCTGTCGCCGATGGACCTGGAGAGCCTGGACCGCTGGGAGGACTACACCGCGGCGAAGCAGGCGATGTTCGACCACACCGACAAGAAGCACGCGCCCTGGCTGACCATCAAGAGCAACGACAAGAAGCGCGCCCGCCTGAACGCGATGCGCGTCTTCCTGGACCAGTTCGATTACGAGGGAAAGGATCCCGCGATCGTCTACCCGCCCGACCCGGCGATCGCCGCCCGGGCCAAACACACCACCGGCGACTGACGTCCACGCTGCGCTCGGCCAGGGAGCGCGTAGGGTGAGCAGTGGCGCTCCGGACCCTGGTGTCCAGCGCCCCGCGCTCGCGGGACGCTTGCTTCGAGCAAGCCCTGAGGACAAGCCATGAACGTCTTCGTTCCCCTCGCCGTCATCCTCGTCCTCGCGCTGTGGCTGCTGGCCGCCAGTGTGCGGATGGTCCAGCAATACGAACGCGGCATCGTGCTGAGATTCGGTCGCCTCCAAGAACACCAGCGCGGCCCCGGACTGCAGCTCATCGTGCCGATCGCCGATCGCATGACCAAGGTGTCGATGCAGACCGTCGTGATGGGCATCCCGGCCCAGGGCGCGATCACTCGCGACAACGTGACGCTGACCGTCGACGCGGTCGTCTACTACCGGGTGATCGACCCGGTCAAGGCCATCATCAACGTGCAGAACTACCCCATGGCCGTCTCACAGGTGGCCCAGACCTCGCTCCGCGCGGTCATCGGCCGAGTCGATCTCGACACCCTGCTCTCGGATCGCGAGAGCATCAACGCCGAGTTGAAGGCCGTCATCGACGCCCCCACCGAGGAACCGTGGGGCCTTCACATCGAACGGGTCGAGGTCAAGGACGTCGCGTTGCCCGAGGGCATGAAGCGGTCGATGTCGCGCCAGGCCGAGGCCGAGCGCGAACGCCGGGCCCGGGTCATCGCCGCCGACGGCGAGTTCCAGGCCTCCACCAAGCTGGCCCAGGCCGCCCGCGCGATGGGCGACACCCCCGGGGCGCTTCAGCTGCGGTTGCTGCAGACCGTCGTCGACGTCGCGGCCGAGAAGAACAGCACGCTCGTCATGCCGTTCCCCGTCGAGCTGTTGCGGTTCTTCGACCGAGCCGGCTCCACCACCGAGGCTGCCGCCGAGTCATCGGTCGAGCTGACCCCTGCGATGCTCGGCGTCCCGGCTCACGTGTGAGCGCAGCCCACGCCGAGGGGGGCTGGTTCCTGAGGTCAGGGCGCGGCGCCGAGCGCCGCGTAGCGCGGCTTGACGACCTCCTCGATCAGCGCGAGCCGGTCGTCGAACGGGATGAACGCACTCTTGAGCGCGTTGATCGTCACCCAACGCAGGTCGGCCAGGGTCCAGCCCGCCTGCTCGACCAGCAACGTCATCTCACGGCTCATCGAGGTGCCGGACATCAGCCGGTTGTCGGTGTTCACCGTGACCCGGTAGCGCAGGTTCTTCAGCAGCGTGATCGGGTGTTCGGCGATGTTCTTCGCGGCCCCGGTCTGCACATTGCTCGACGGGCACATCTCCAGCGGGATCCGCTGGTCGCGCACCCACGCGGCGAGCCGACCCAGCGTCACGTTCGGCCGACCCCGACGGTCCAGGCCGGGGTGACGCGTGATGTCGTCCATGATGCGCACGCCGTGACCGAGCCGATCGGTGCCGCACACCTGCACCGCCTCCCAGATGCTCGGCAGCCCGAACGCCTCCCCCGCGTGGATCGTGACGTGGAAGTTCTCGCGGTGCAGGTACTCGAAGGCGTCCAGATGACGCGACGGCGGGAAGCCCGCCTCGGCGCCGGCGATGTCGAAGCCCACGACTCCCGAATCCCGATGCCGCACAGCGAGTTCGGCGATCTCGACTGCTCTCGCGGCATGCCGCATCGCCGTGATCAGCGTGCCCACTCGGATCGGGATGCCGCGCTCCGCGGCCTCGGCGCTGCCCGCGGCGAACCCCTCCTGGACGGCGTCCACCACCTCGTCCAGGGTCAGCCCCTGCTCGAGGTGCTGTTCGGGGGCATAGCGCACCTCGGCGTAGATCACGCCGTCCTCGGCCAGATCGAGGGCGCACTCCCGGGCCACCCGCACCAGATGGTCTCGGGTCTGCATCACCGCCACGGTGTGCGCGAAGGTCTCCAGATAGCTGACCAGCGACCCCGAATCGGCGGCCGCCCGGAACCAGGCATCGAGGGACGCAGGGTCACCGGCCGGCAACCGATGCCCGATCTCGCCGGCCAGCTCGAACACCGTCTCGGCGCGCAGCCCGCCGTCCAGATGGTCGTGCAACAGGACCTTCGGAGCCGACGCCACTACCTCGGAACTGGTCATCCGTCGACTCTAGTCACGCCGCAGCCGCCGCTCTCGTCAGCTCGCCCCCGGCGTGCCGAGGAGCATGGAGCGTGCCCTGATAGGTTCGGCGGCCGTGGACGTGACCATCGACGCCGCTGACCTCATCGACCTGCTCAGCGAACCGGACCCGACCCGCCCCCTGGTGCTGCTCGATGTCCGGTGGGCGCTCGGCGACCCCCACGGACGTGACCACTATCTGGCGGGTCACCTCCCGGGGGCGGTCTACGTCGACCTCGATCGTGAACTCGCGGCACCGCCCTCGGCGCAGGCCGGTCGCCACCCGTTGCCCGAGGTGGCCGACCTGCAGGACGCCGCCCGACGCTGGGGCACCCGGCAGTCCAGTCACATCGTGATCTACGACGATGTCGGGTCGATGGCCGCCGCTCGCGCCTGGTGGGTGCTGCAGTGGGCGGGGCTGCACCGGGTGCAGATCCTGGACGGCGGGCTGGCCGCCTGGCGGGCCGCCGGTGGTGAGTTGGTCACTGGCGAGGTCACCCGGGCGGCGGGCGACGTCGTCCTGAGCAGCGGCCATCTGCCGGTCGTCGACGCCGACGAGGCGGCTCGGATCGCCGGTGACTCCCTCGACGTCCTGCTCGATGCCCGAGCCGGTGAGCGATACCGCGGCGAGACCGAGCCCATCGACCCGGTGGCCGGTCACATCCCGGGTGCGGTGAACTGCCCCACCGGCACCGCGATGGACGCCGACGGCCGGTTCCGGCCTGCCGCGCTGCTGCGCACCCAGTTCGCCGCCCTCGGCGTCGCCCCGGACGTCGCGGTGGCCAGCTACTGCGGGTCCGGCGTGACCGCTGCCCATCAGGTGGTGGCGCTGACCATCGCCGGCTTCGAGGACGTCGCGCTCTACCCCGGCTCGTGGTCGCAGTGGAGCGCAGACCCCGACCGCCCGGTGGCGACCGGCGACAAACCCTGAGGCGCACTACCCGAGGGTCAGGGATACACCAACGGACGCAACGTCTTTGCGGCCAGCTCGACCATGCCGGGCTGGTGACCGTTGGCCACCATGTTGACGATGAGGCCGTCGACGCCCGCGTCCAGGATGCGCCGTTGCGCCTGCTCGGCCACGCTCTCCGACCCACCCACCAGGTGCCGGGCACCGAAGGCCGCGCGGGCGTCGGCGTCCAGGTTCGACACGTCGACCCCACGCGCCGCAGCGAAATCGCGGTAGAGCGCCTCGGCCTCGGCGTCGGTCTCGCCCAGGAACAGGAACGCCAGGAAGCTGGTCTCGAGCGTCGAGCGATCACGCCCGGCCTCGTCGCAGCGCTGGGCCAGCGCCTCGAGCTTGCCCGGCACCGCCGTGTCGTCGCAGATCACGTTCAGATGAGCGGCGTACTGCGCCGCGTACCGGAACGTCTTGCGCTCCCCCGAACCGCCGATCAGGATCGGCAGGTCGTCGCGCACCCGCGGTTCGTTGGCGGCGTTCTCGGCCCGATACCAGCTGCCCTGGAACGTCGGACGCCGGCCCCGCAACATCGGCTCGATGATCGCCAGCGCCTCCTCCAGCCGCTGGAACCGGTCGGTGAAAGTGCCGAACTCGTACCCCAGCTGTTGGTGCTCCAGCTCGAACCAGCCCGCGCCGATGCCGAGGACGGCCCGGCCGCCGCTCATCACGTCGAGCGTGGTGACCGCCTTGGCCAGCAGCGTGGGGTTGCGGTAGGTGTTGCCGGTCACCAGGGTCGAGAGCTGCACCCGTGAGGTGGCCGTGGCCAGCGCCCCGAGCAGGGTGTAGGCCTCGAGCATCGGCTCGGTGGGCGCGCCGAGGCCGGGCAGCTGGTAGAAGTGGTCCATCACCAGGACCGCGTCGAATCCGGCCGCCTCGGCTTCCTTCGCTTGGCGCACAACGGTTTCAGCGATGGCGGCCGGGCCACCGGGGTAGCTGAAGTTGGGGATCTGATAGCCCAGGCGAATGCTCATGGGCCGACGGTACAGCGGCGCCCCGGCCGGTGCCTTTCACACCCCCACCCCCCCCGTGATCATGCAATCCGTGCACATCGACCTATCGGCGAGCGTCGATGTGCACGGATTGCATGATCACGGGGGGTGGGTGATCTCGGGGTTGGGTGGTGGGTCAGCGAGCGATGGCCAGCACGATCCCCGCCAGGGCCACCAGGGCCGGCACGGCGGCCGTGGCCACCAGACGAGGCCAGGGCGAGGGCAGCATCGGTGAGGGCGACCCGGACGACGGGACGTCCTGCGGCGCATGCCGTTCCAGCGAACGATGCGGTCGGGTTGCCGCGTACCCCGAGGCGGCGGCACCCAGTGCCGTGAGCACCGCGGTGACCACGAGCAGCACCCAGGACCCCCGATGCGCGGCCGCGAGGACGCCCAGACCCCCGACCACCGCGCCGGCGACCCCGGTGCGCTGCCAGGCGAGCGCCGTCCGCTCGGACTGCAACCCCGGGTCGCGTCCCACCAGGCGATCCTCGCGCCGACCGAGACTCAGCCGCGACCGCGAGCGGTCAGCACCACGAACGCCAGCGCCAGTGCCCCGATCACGACGGCACCGGCCAGCCAGGGCAACGCGACCGGCGCCGGCAACGGCTGCCCGGTGCGCAGGGCGACCTCCTTACGCCGCCAGCCCAGGACGGCCGACACCGAGAGCCACCCGCCGAGCACACACATCAGCGCAGCCACCGCGTCCACCCACCGCGACAGGCCGACCAGCCGGGCCACCGAGGTCAGGCCGACTCCCCCGGCCACCAGGGCGAGCGCGGTGCGCACCCAGGCGAGCGCCGTCCGCTCGTTGGCCAGCGAGAACCGCGGGTCCGGCTCGGTGCCGTGCCGGTACACCGACTCCGGACGCCGCCGACGGTCGGCCTCGTCGTCGGCCATGCGGCTCAGGCGATCCGATCGATGATCAACGGGCGATCGACCGGACGCGACCCCTCGGGCGCGATGGTCCAGGCACCGTCCAGGTCGGCCAGGGCTGCCTCGAAGGTGTGCGGGGTATCGGTGTGCAGGGTCAGCAACGGTTGCCCGGCCCGCACGGACGCACCGGGTTTGGCGTGCAGCTCGATCCCGGCGGCCGCCTGGACGGAGTCCTCCTTGCGGGCGCGGCCGGCGCCCAGCCGCCAGGCCGCCACGCCCACCTTCAGCGCGTCCAGCTCGACCAGGACGCCGTCGGCCGGCGCCAGGACGACGTGCTGCTCGCGCGAGGTCGGCAACGCGGCGTCCGGGTCGCCCCCCTGGGCGGTGATCATGCGGCGCCAGGCGTCCATCGCCCGGCCGTCGGCCAGGGCCGGTGCGGGGTCGACGTCCGGCAGTCCGGCCCCGGCGAGCATCTCGCGGGCCAGTGCCAGGGTCAGCTCGACCACGTCCGGCGGGCCGCCCCCGGCCAGCACCTCGATCGACTCACGCACCTCGAGGGCATTGCCGGCGGTCAGCCCGAGCGGGGTCGACATGTCGGTGAGCAGGGCCACCGTGCGCACCCCGGCGTCGGTCCCCAGATCGACCATGGTGCGGGCGAGCTCGGTCGCGGCATCCACCGTCTTCATGAAGGCGCCGCTGCCGACCTTGACGTCGAGCACCAGCGACCCGGTGCCCTCGGCGATCTTCTTGCTCATGATCGAGCTGGCGATGAGCGGGATCGCCTCGACGGTGCCGGTGACGTCGCGCAAGGCGTAGAGCTTGCGGTCGGCGGGGGCAAGGCCACCGCCTGCCGCGCAGATGACCGCGCCGACATCGCGGAGCTGCGCCAGCAGCTCGTCGTTGCTCATCGAGGCCCGCCACCCGGGGATCGACTCCAGCTTGTCCAGCGTGCCGCCGGTGTGGCCGAGCCCGCGGCCGGACAGCTGCGGCACCGCCACCCCGAAGCTGGCCACCAACGGAGCCAACGGCAGCGTGATCTTGTCACCGACGCCGCCGGTCGAGTGCTTGTCGGTGGTCGGCTTGCCGAGGCCGGCGAAGTCCATCCGTTCGCCGGAGGCGATCATCGCGGCGGTCCACCGGGCGATCTCGCGCCGGGTCATGCCGTTGAGCAGGACCGCCATCGCCAAGGCGGACATCTGCTCCTCGGCCACGACACCACGGGTGTAGGCGTCGATCACCCAGTCGATCTGGGCGTCGCTGAGCTCGTGCCGATCGCGCTTGGCGATGATCACGTCGACCGCGGCGATGGCCACGTCAGTACTCCTTCAGGTCCTGGGGCCCGAACGCGTCCGGCAGGATCTGCCGGACGGCAAGGATGCCACGGGGGGTCTCGACCAGCAGGTCAGGACCGCCGTGCTCGAACAGCAGTTGTCGACAGCGCCCGCACGGGACGAGCGGCTCACCATCACCCCCGACGATGCTCACCGCGATCAGCCGGCCACCGCCGCTGGCGTGCAGCGCGCTGACCAGCCCGCACTCGGCGCACAGGCCCACTCCATAGGAGGCGTTCTCGACGTTACACCCCGTCACCAGGCGCAACTCACCGGGGTTACCTTCCGATGGCGTGCCGCTGACCAGGCCTGCGGCTCCCACCGGAAAATGGCTGTAGGGCGCATAGGCCCGGGCCATCACCGCCCGGGCCGCCGCGCGCAACTGCACCCAATCGACCTCGGCGGAGCCGCTCACCGGGTCGGCCATGGCTATTTGGCCGTGCCCTTGCGATAGACCTGGCCGTCCGCAGCCGGCATCCGCAATCGTTGGCTGGCCAGGGCGAGCACCAGCAGCGTGGTCACGTACGGCGTGGCCGTGGTGAACTGCGCCGGGACGGTGTCGGTGAACTGGTACACCGCCAACGACCCCGCGGCGATCACCAGCGAGGCGATGCCGGCGATGCGGCGTCCCTTGGTCAGGGTCCAGATGCCGTACAGCGCCAACCCGATCGCCAGGGCCAGGAACAGGGCGTGCACACTGGTCTCGCCCTGGCGCAGCTGCAGCGCGTCGGTGAAACCGAACAGCCCGGCACCGAGGGCGAGGCCCCCCGGACGCCAGTTGCCGAAGATCATCGCCGCCAGACCGATGAAGCCTCGGCCGCCCGTCTGCGCCTCGCGGTAGTAGTTGGAGGCGATCAACGACAGGTAGGCCCCACCCAGCCCGGCCAGACCGCCGGAGATGATCACGCCGAGGTACTTGTAGAGGTAGACGTTCACCCCGAGCGACTCGGCGGCATATGGGTTCTCGCCGCACGACCTCAGCCGTAACCCGAACCGGGTGCGCCACAGCACGTAGATCGAGGCCGGGATCAGCAGCACGGCGACCACCGTCGCCCAGGACACGTTGTTGACCAGGCCACCGAGGATGCCGGCCAGGTCCGAGACGCCGAAGATCCGCTCCTTCTCGAGTGAGGCCAGCCCACTGGCGACCCCGGGCACCGTGAAGGTGGCCGGCTGCGGCGCCTGCGGGCTCTGGGTGACGCCACCGCCGTCCATGCCGGTGAAGATCAGGGACGACAGGAACCGCGCCACACCCGGGCCGAGCAGGTTGATCGCCACACCCGAGACGATGTGATCGACCCCGAAGGTCACTGTTGCCACGGCGTGCACCAGACCGCCCAGCGCCCCGCCGAGGATGCCGGCGAGCAGCCCCGCCCAGGGGCCGAACTGCAACGCCCCGTAGGCGGCGCACCAGGTGCCGAGCACCATCATGCCCTCGAGGCCGATGTTGACGATGCCCGCGCGCTCCGACCACAGACCGGCCAGGCCGGCCAGCATGATCGGGACGGCGAGCCGCAGCGCCGCACCGGCGGTGCCGGACGACGTCAGGTCCTGGGCGTCGGAGATCACCCGGGTGGTCGACAGCACCAGCAACAAACCCACGGCCAGGGACCCCGCCCGCAGCCACAACGTGCTGCGGGGCGGCCCGTCGTCCACCGGGGTCGGCGCCGGGGCAGCCGGCGTGGTCGTGGCGCTCATCGGGCCACCTCCGCCGTCGCCGGGGCGGGCGGGGCGGCGGGGCTCTGTGGCCCGCCGAGTTGCGCGGCCACCCGCCGTTGTTCGGCGTTGACCCGCCAGCGGCGCACCACCTCGTAGGCCACGACGACGGCGAGCACGATGGTGCCCTGCATGATGGTGACGATCTCCTTCGGGATGCTCTCGAGATCCAGGATCTGGTTCGACACGTCGAGGAAGCCCCACAGCACCGCGGCGAAGGCGATGCCGACCGGGTGGTTGCGCCCGAGCAGGGCGATGGCGATCCCGGTGAACCCGATGCCGGAGGGGAAGTCCTGCCCGTAGGCGTGCGAGGCACCGAGCAGGATCGGCAACCCGACCAGCCCCGCCACCCCACCCGAGAGCAGCATCGAGGTGACCACCATCTTCTTCACGTCCACCCCGGAGGCCACGGCCGCCGGTTCACTCATGCCGGTGGCCCGCAGGTCGAACCCGAACCGGGTGCGCCCCAACAAGAACCAGTACCCCAGGCCGACCAGGGCCGCCACGACGATGAAGCCGTAGATCTCCCCGCCCGAGGTGGTGAAGCCCGGCACCCAGGCCGAGGTCGGCAGTTCCTTCGTCCGGACGATGTTGTTCTCGAGGATGGCGAACATGGCCGGGGTGAGCATCCAGGCGGCCAGCGCGGTGCCGATGTAGTTGAGCATGATCGTCGAGATCACCTCGCTGACCCCGCGGTAGACCTTGAGGTACCCGGCGATGCCGGCCCAGATCGCGCCGACCACCACGGCGACCACGACGATCAGCAACACGTGCAGCGGTGCGGGCAGCGTCACGGCGGCCCCGATCACGGCGGCGCACATGGCCGCCAGCCGGTACTGGCCGTCGACCCCGATGTTGAACAGGTTCATCCGGAACCCGATCGCCACCGCGAGTGCCGACAGGTAGTACCCGGAGGCCTTGTTGAGGATGTTGACCATGTTCTCGGGCTGCACCCCGAAGTCGAACATCGAGCGGAACGCCGTCATCGGCGCATGCCCGGCGATCAACAGCACCGCCGACGACAGCAGGATGGCCACGACGAAGGCCATGACGGGTGCGACCAGGGCCATGCCGAGGCGGCGGGGGTCGAGGCGGGCCATCACGCGGCTCCTTCTGCTCGGGCACCGGCACCGGTCATGGCCGAACCCAGTTCCTCCGGCGTGACCGTGGCCGGGTCTGCCTCGGCCACCAGGCGGCCCCGCAGGATCACCCGCAGGCTGTCCGAGAGGCCGATCAACTCGTCGAGGTCGGCGCTGATCAGCAGCACCGCCAGGCCTTGGGCGCGAGCGTGACGGAGGTGATCCCAGATCGCCGCCTGAGCGCCGACGTCCACGCCGCGGGTGGGGTGGGCGGCGAGCAGCAACCGGGGGTTGCCGCTCATCTCGCGGCCCACGATGAGCTTCTGCTGGTTGCCGCCCGACAGCGCCGAGGCGGTGACATCGATGGACGGCGTCCGCACGTCGTACTCCGTGACGATCCGCTGCGTGTCGCCGCGGGCATGGCGCCGGTCGATCAGGCCCTTGGTGTTGTTGGGCTCGGTGGTCTGATGGCCGAGCACCCGGTTCTCCCACAGCGGCGCCTCGAGCAGCAGGCCCTGGCGGATCCGGTCCTCGGGGATGAACGCCACGCCGGCCTCCCGGCGGTGGCGGGTCGACTCGTCCGAGACGTCGCGGTCCTCGAGCGTCACCCGGCCGGTCGAGACCCGGATGCCCATGATCGCGTCGACCAGTTCGGCCTGGCCGTTGCCCTCGACGCCGGCGATGCCGAGCACCTCACCGGCGTGAATCGTGAAGCTGACGTCGTCGATGAGCGCCCGGCCGTCCTCGTCGGTCACGGTGAGGTTCTCGACGGTGAGCACCGGCCGGTCGGTGACGGTCGATTCGGTGGTCTGCGGCGAGGGCAACTCGCTGCCCACCATCAGTTCGGCGAGCTGGCGGGAGGTGACGTCCTTCGGGCTGACCGTGGCGACCGTCGTCCCGCGCCGGATCACCGTGATCGAATCGGCGATCTTGCGCACCTCGTCGAGCTTGTGCGAGATGAACATGACGGTCAGGCCCTCGGCCTTGAGCTCGTTCAGCGCGGCGAAGAGTTCGTCGACCTCCTGGGGCACCAGGACGGCGGTGGGCTCGTCCAGGATCAGGATCCGAGCGCCGCGATAGAGCGCCTTGAGGATCTCGACCCGCTGCCGATCACCCACGCCGAGGTCGGCGGCGAGTGGGTCGGGGTCGACATCCAGCCCGTAGCGGTTCGAGATGTCGAGGATCTTGCGCCGGGCGGCGCCGGTGTCGAGCGAGAAGGCTCCCCCGGGTTCGCTGCCCAGGATGACGTTCTCGAGGACGGTGAAGTTGTCGGCCAGCTTGAAGTGCTGGTGCACCATGCCGATGCCGACGGCGATGGCGTCCGACGGGCTGTGGAAGGTGACCGGCTTGCCCTCGACCTCGATCGTTCCCTCGTCCGGCTTCTGCATGCCGTAGAGGATCTTCATCAGGGTCGACTTGCCGGCACCGTTCTCACCACACAGGGCATGCACGGTGCCGGGCTCGACCACCAGGTCGATGTCGTGGTTGGCCACCACGCCCGGGAAGCGCTTGGTGATGCCCTGCAATCGCACCGCGGGTGGGGACGGTGGCTGCGGCTCGGGTGCGGTCATGAACGCCTGCCTCCTGCGAGAACGACGGACGGGCTCGGGGGAACGCTAGCGTCCCCCCGAGCCCGTCCGGGGCTGGACTGACCTTCAGGTCAGACCAACACGGTCACTTCTTGTCGGGAACCTTGACCGAGCCAGAGGTGATCTGGGTCTTGGCCGCTTCCAGCTTGTCCTTGATGTCGTCCACCTGGCCGCCGCTGGTCGAGTACCCCACGCCGTCCTTCTTCAGGTCGAAGGTCTGCACACCCGTCAGCGGGGTGCCGGCCTGAGCCGACTTGATGAAGTCGAACACCGCGACGTCGACGCGCTTGAGCATCGAGGTCATGATGACCGGCTTGAGGTCGGCTGCAGCGCTCTCGTACTGGTCGCTGTCGACACCGATGGCCAGCTTGCTCTTGGCCTTGGCGGACTGGAACACGCCCGTACCGGAGCCGCCTGCCGCGGCGAAGATGACGTCAGCGCCGGCGTCGTACATGCCGTTCGCGGTCTCGGCACCCGCAGCCGGGTCGTTGAAGCCCTTGCAGTCCGGCGGCAACGACAGGTACTTCGACTGGATCTTGATGTCGGCCTTGACCGACTTGGCACCGGCGATGAAGCCCACCTCGAACTTCTGCAGCAGCGAGATGTCACAACCGCCGATGAAGCCCACGTTGCCGGACTTGCTCTTCAGCGCCGCGGCGACACCCACCAGGTAGGAGCCCTCGTTCTCGGCGAAGGTCAGGCCGGTCACATTGGTGGCGCCGTCGACGACCGAGTCGATGATGGCGAACTGGGTCTTCGGGAAGGCTGCCGCCACCTTCTTCATGGCGCCGCCGTACAGGAAGCCGACCGCGATGACCGGGTTGTACCCGCCCTGGGCCAGCAGCTTGAGCCGGGCCTCCTTGTCGGCGTCGGTCTCACCCTGGGTGGCCGACAGTTCCTTGAACTCGACGCCCAGATCGGCCTTGGCCTTGTCGAGGCCTGCCGCAGCGGAGTCGTTGAACGACTTGTCACCACGCCCGCCGATGTCGTAGGCGAGGCCGACCTTGATCTTCTCGCCACCACCGGCGGCGCTGCTGGAACCGCCACTGGATGCCGTGGACGTCGAACTACCTGAATCGCCGCCACACGCAGCGAGAGCCATGGTTGCCGCGGCCATTACCGCGACCAGACTGGTCACCCGGCGCAAGGGTGTCTCCTTCGATCTCGTGTGCCCTGGCGTACCCGGATGGGTACTGGGCCATGAATGCTCAGCACACTAGCTGCTCACCTGAGGCCCAGATGCCCAGCCCTGCAGGTGGTGTCCGAAACGTGATCGGATCTTTGGGTGCGCCTAGGGCTGGGCGCGAAACCGACCGAGGTCGTTCACGGCGATCGCCGTGAGCACCCGGGCACCGATGGTGATCGCCCGCTCGTCGACCACGAGGTCGCCCTGGTGCAGGTCATAGGTGCGTCCACCCGGCGTCCGGGTACCCAGGCGCATCATCGCGCCGGGCACCTTCTCGAGCATCCAGGCGAAGTCCTCCCCACCGAGCGACTGTTCGGCGAGCACCACGCTGCCCTCGCCCAACTCGGCCTGCACCGCCTCCTCGACCAGCAGGACGGCGTCCGCGTCGTTGACCGTCGGTGGGACGCCGCGCGTGTGGGTCACCTCGGCGCGCACCCCGTACGGGGCCACCACCTCGTGGACCGCATCGGTGATCAACGACCCGGCGCGCGCCCAGACGGCGGTGTCGAGGCAGCGGAAGGTGCCGGCCACCTCGCCGAACCGCGGAATGGCGTTCGGTGCTCCGCCGGCGCGGATCCGGCCCCACACCATGGCGATCCCGGCACGCGGGTCGAGGCGACGACTCAGGATCGCCGGCACCTGGGTGACCACCTGGGCCAGGGCGAACACCAGGTCGCCGGTGACATGCGGCCGCGAGGTGTGCCCGCCGGGTCCGTCCAGACGCACCAGGATCGAGTCGGACGCCGAGGTGATCGGTCCGCCCCGCACCCCGATCACCCCGACGTCGCGGGCCGGGTCGCAGTGCAGGGCATAGGCGCGCTCGACGTCGTCCAGGCCGCCGTTGGCGATCACGGTGAGAGCGCCACCGGGGTTGACCTCCTCGGCGGGCTGGAAGATCAACCGCACCCGGCCGGGTAACCGGCCGGAGGCCTCCAGCTCCGAGAGCACCAGGGCGGCACCCAGCAGGGCGGCGGTGTGGACGTCGTGCCCGCACGCGTGGCAGACCCCCTCGACGGTCGAGGCGAACGGCAGTCCGGTCTCCTCGGGCAGCGGCAGCGCGTCCAGATCGGCCCGCAACGCGATGGTGCGCCGTCCGGGTTCGCCGATGTCACAGATCAATCCGGTGCCCGGCAACAGCTGCGGCTCCAGCCCGGCGCGGGTCAGCCGCTCCGCCACGCGTTGAGTCGAGCGGTACTCGGTGTGACCGATCTCGGGGTGGGCGTGCAGGTCACGCCGGAACGCCACGAGTTCATCGGCGAGGTACTCGAACAACGAGCTCAAGCGAGGGTGCTCCACGCAGACCCACGGTAGCCCCGGATCGCTGCGGATACGTCCGCTTCGCCCCGGACGGCCCTCCCCCGTTCTGCCGAAACCCATGATCACCGTTTGGGATGCCGATTGTCGGGTCTTCTTCCCGAATCCGGATTCCAAACGGTGATCATGGACGGCGCGGCGGGCGTCAGAACTTGTCGTGCGGCACGTAGGTGCCCCAGACCCCGCGCAGCGCGTTGCACACCTCGCCGATGGTGGCGCGGGCGGCGAGCGCCTGCTTCATCGGGTAGAGCAGGTTGTCGGTGCCCTCGGCGGCCGTCTTCAAGGCAGCCATCGCGGCGTCCACGGCAGCCTGGTCGCGGTTGGCCCGCAACCGGGTCAGCGCGTCACGCTGCTCGGCCTCGATCGCCGGGTCGACCCGTAGCGGCTCGTAGGGCTCCTCGGCGTCGATGGTGTAGGCGTTCACGCCGACGACGGTGCGCTCGGTGGAGTCGATCTGCTTGGCCACCTCGTACGCCGACCGCTCGATCTCGTTCTTCTGGAAGCCCTGCTCGATGGCCGCCACGGCCCCGCCACGTTCCTCGACCTGGTTGATCAGGTCGACGATCGCGGCCTCGAGCTCGTCGGTCATCGCCTCGATGGCGTAGGAGCCGGCGAACGGGTCGACGGTCTTGCAGACGTCGGTCTCGTAGGCGATGACCTGCTGGGTGCGCAGCGCGAGCCGGGCCGCTTTCTCGGTCGGCAGCGCGATGGCCTCGTCGTAGCTGTTGGTGTGCAGGCTCTGGGTTCCACCCAGGACGGCGCCGAGGCCCTGCAGCGCCACCCGCACCAGGTTCACCTCGGGCTGCTGGGCGGTGAGCTGGACGCCGGCGGTCTGGGTGTGGAAGCGCAGCATCTGGCTCTTGGGGTTGGTCGAGCCGAACTCCTCGCGCACGATCCGCGCCCACACCCGGCGGGCGGCCCGGAACTTGGCGATCTCCTCCAGCAGCGTGGTGCGGGCCACGAAGAAGAACGACAGCCGCGGGCCGATGTCGTCCACGCTCAGGCCCACGGCCTGTGCGGCACGCACGTACTCCTTGGCGTTCGCCAGCGTGAAGGCGATCTCCTGCGCCGGCGTCGCCCCGGCCTCGGCCATGTGGTAACCCGAGATCGAAATGGTGTTCCAGCGCGGCAACTCGTTCTTGCAGTAGGCGAAGATGTCGCTGATCAACCGCAGCGAGGCCTTCGGCGGGAAGATGTAGGTGCCGCGGGCGATGTACTCCTTGAGCACGTCGTTCTGGATTGTGCCGGCCAGCTTGGTCGGGTCGGCGCCCTGCTCCTCGGCGACCAGCTGGTACATCAACAGCAGGACGGCGGCCGGCGCGTTGATCGTCATCGAGGTCGACACCGTGTCGAGCGGGAGGCCGCCGAACAGGGTGAGCATGTCGTCGACCGAGTCGATCGCCACGCCGACCTTGCCGACCTCGCCGCTGACCATCGGGTCATCGGAGTCGTACCCCATCTGGGTGGGCAGGTCGAAGGCCACACTCAGCCCACCGGTGCCGGCGTTGACCAGCTGGTGGTAACGGGCGTTGGACTCCCGGGCGTTGCCGAACCCGGCGTACTGGCGCATGGTCCAGGGCCGGCCGGTGTACATCGAGGGGTACGGGCCACGGGTGTACGGGTACTTACCCGGTACCCCGAGGGCGGCGTCGGCGTCGAACCCGTCGAGGTCGTCGGGCCCGTAGAGCGGCTTCATGGGCAGGCCCGACTCGGTCTGGCTCCCTGCCGTGGTGCTCGCCGCTGTCTCGCCCATCGCCGCCTCCTGAAGGTCACGCTCATCGGGGTGGACACCCTGCGCACGAGGCTACCCAGGCCGGTGCACACCCGGCCCGGGACCACTGGTGCAACGGGTCACACGGTCTCGAGCCCCCGGTGCCGGACCCCGACCTGCTCGACACCTGCTCGACACCCGCTTGACACCTGCTCCACGGGCACGGTTCGGTACCTCGGAGCTACCTGATCGGTCATCACCCGGGGGGTGTCGTGAGACTGCCGTTGGCCTGTTCCGTCTTGCCGATCAGCGCCCGCGCCGCGGCCGCACAGCGGACCGGTCTGAGCCTCGCCGAGGTGGTCGACATCGTCCACCACCGACGGGCCTGGCGCTCAGGGGCAGTCCTCGACGAGGCGGCCTATGACCAGGCCTACCCCGCGCAGCAGCGGGGTCCCTACCCCCACGACGAGTTCGGCCGGTTCACCGGGGCCGGCCTGCTGCCCGCCGACCTCGTCGTCCAGGAGATCGAGGTGCCGCGTGACCCACGTGAGCGCCTGGACCCGCCGATCTCGGCGGCCGACGTCGCGGCCGCCGATGTGCTGCGGATCGATCAGATCGTCGCGGCGCGGCAGGGCCGTGGCGCACCGGTCCTCCTCCAGCAGGAGGCTCGGGCACACCTCCAGGCGATCGTGGAGGTACTGGAGTCCGCCGGTGATGGTGTCGACACAGTGGCCCTGACCCGATGGCAGCCGATGTCCGAGCTGGCGCCGTACTACTTCTCGGCCTACCTGTCGACACCGAGGTGCGGCGCCCAGGGCGAGCCCGCTACGTCCGACCTCTATCTCGAGCTGACCGAGGACCTCGACGCCTTCACGCCCGTCGACTGCGCGGTCCTGCAGCAGGGGTACCTGGTCCAGTTCCCCCGAACCAGCCTCGTCCTGAGCGCGACCGGTGAGATCCGCGATGCCTTCGCCACGAATGGGTTGCGCGCCGTGGGTGGCGATCGAGGCCGGCTGCTGCTGGTGCCGGGAGGCGGTGGCGCGGACGCGCGGGGCTTCCTGCCGGTCGCCTACGTGCGTGACCTCGAGCAACGGCGCTGGCTGAGCGGCCCGCTGACCGACGCGGTGCCTCGGTTCACGTCCGGCACGGTGCCCGGAATCGATGCCACCGTGGTCGTCGACCTGGCCGCAGGCACCTTCTGCTGGACCGACCCTCACCTGCCCAACCCGGCCTGGCACCGCACCGCCAGTGCCTGCGGCCACTACGCCTGGGGCGGCGGCAGCTTCGTCCGGGAGGCAGCCACCGGCGCGGCCGTGCTCGACGTTCGCCGGCTCGAGGGCGTCCGCCTCGAAGGCTTCGCGCGCACCGATCAGGGATGGCGATTCCTGCTGCGCCAGGAGCCCGACGAGGACGACCCGCGCGAGTATCGGTTCGAATCGCAGTACCCGCTCCGGCTGCTGGACGAGAGCGGGGAGGTCGTCCGTGAGCTCTTGGACCACCCGGCCCCGCACGTGGTCGCCCTGTCCCCCGACGGCACCCGGCTGCTGCACGCCACCCGCGAAGAACTCCACGTCGTCGACGCCGACAGTGGGCGATCGCTCGAGGTGGTCGACCTGCGCCCGCTGCGGCGATCCGTCGCGGCGATCGGGCAGAACTGAGTCAGAGCAGGTCGAGCCGAGCCCGGGCCTGCAGCTGCGCCACCAACGACTTGACCTCCTGGGCGCGCGCGCGGGTGGTCACCAGCACGGCGTCCGGGGTGTCGATCACGACCACGTCGTCCAACCCCAGGATGGCGACCAGCCGGCCCGAGCGCGGGATCACCAACCCGGAACTGTCCTGCGCCAGCACCTGATCGGCCGAACCGAGCAGGCGCAACTCGTTGCCGGTCTCGTCCGCGCCGTCCGCCGGGGTCAACAAGCCCGCCAGCGAGGCGAAGTCACCGATGTCGTCCCAGCCGATGTCGGCCGGGATCACCGCCACCCGCCCGGCGTCCGCGGCGGGTTCGGCCACGGCGTAGTCGATGGCGACCTTCTCGAGCGTCGGCCAGAGCGTGTCGAGCGCGACGGCCCGCTCGGGGGTGTCCCAGGCTGCGGCGATCTCGATCAGGCCCTCGTGCAACTCGGGCCGGTGCTCGGCCAACTCGGCCAGCAGCACCTCGGCCCGGGCGACGAACATGCCGGCATTCCAGCGGTAGCCCTGCACGAGGTACCCGGCGGCGGTGGCGGCGTCCGGCTTCTCGACGAAACGGTCCACCCGCACCGCCGAGGGCGCGCCGTCCAGTCCCAGCGGGGCACCCGGGCGGATGTAGCCGAAGGCGGTCGACGGCTCGGTCGGGGTGATGCCGATGGTCACGATCTCGCCGGCGCGGGCCACCACGACCGCCTCGCGGACGGCGGCGTGGAACGCGGGCACGTCGCGGATCACGTGGTCGGCGGCGAAGGAACCCACGACCGCCCCCGGGTACCGGGCGGCGATCACCGCGGCGGCCAGCCCGATGGCGGCCGCCGAGTCACGGGGCGAGGGCTCGGCGATCAGGTCGCCGGCGTCGAGCTCGGGCAGCTGGTCGGCGACGGTCGCCGCGTGGGCCTGCCCGGTGACCACGACCACCGAGGCGGCCAGGGGCGCCAACCGGTCGTAGGTCTGCTGGATCAGGCTGCGACCCGACCCGGTCAGGTCGAGCAGGAACTTCGGATGCCCGGAGCGCGAGAGGGGCCACAGTCTGGTGCCGGCCCCCCCGGCCGGGACGATCGCGTGCAGGTCGTCGAGGTGATCACTCATTGCGTGGGACGCTACCTCATGCTCACCGTGACGTTCCGGCGAAGGCGCCGGTTCGGGGTCGCCACACTGGCCGGCCTGGTGATCTCGGGGGTCACCCTGCTGCCCGCGGCGGCCCGACCGACGCCGACACCCCAGCCCTCGGCACCAGAGGTCTTTGCCT
This sequence comes from Kineosporiaceae bacterium, assembly GCA_016713225.1. Lineage (NCBI taxonomy): Bacteria > Bacillati > Actinomycetota > Actinomycetes > Kineosporiales > Kineosporiaceae > Kineosporiaceae bacterium. Next base: position 7,061 of record JADJPO010000010.1, on the reverse strand, counting down.
GTGCCACAACTCTTTTCCCGTTCACGACGACGGCTCCGACGCCGTCGGCGCTCGGCACCAGGACGCCGAACGTGGCACTCACCACACCGGCCCCCGAGCTGCCCGAGGTCACCTCGAGCGTGGGCGGTCCGCTGCTGGGCGCCACCGGCCGGCTGGTGATCGACACCCGGGACGCTTCGACGCCCCCGCCGCTGCGAGCCACCGCCTGGTTGGTCGCCGATCTGGACAGCGGCGACGTGCTCGCCGCGTGCAATCCCCATCTGCCCCTGGCCCCGGCGAGCACGCTGAAGGTACTCACCGCGCTCGCCCTGATGGACGCCGTCCCACCGACGGCCGTGTACACCGCCACCGATGCGGACGCGGCTGTCGACGGCACCCGGGTGGGGCTGGTGCCCCACTCGCGCTACACCGCCGACCAGTTGTGGCATGCCCTGCTGCTGAGCAGCGCCAACGACGGCGCCCATGCCCTGGCCGAACTCGCCGGGGGCCAGGTCCGGGCCGCCGAGGCCTTGCAGGCCACGGCACTCACCCTGGGCGCGGGCGATACCCACGTGGCCAACACCTCGGGGCTGGACGCGCCCGGGCAGACCTCCAGTGCCTATGACCTGGCCCTGTTCGCCCGTGCCGCGCTGGCCGATCGCCGGATCGCCACCCTGGTCACCACGCGCAGCTTCGCCTTCCCGCAGGCCGGCACCGCGCTGCGAGCGGCCGACCGCAGGACCTTCCAGATCCAGAACCACAATCGGTTGCTCTACAACTATCCGGGCGCCACCGGCTTGAAGAACGGGTGGACCTCGCAGGCCGGCGGCAGTTTCGTCGGCACGGCCGCGCGGGGCGCTCATCGCTATGTCGCCGTCATCCTGCGAGCCGACACCAACACGTGGCGGGCCACCGCAGCGCTGCTCGACTGGGCCTTCGCCCACGGGGTGCGAGCCCGGGCGGTGGGAACGCTGAACGCCCCGGCGATCGAGGCACCAACCAGCTCACCAACCAGCTCGCCGACCTTCGTCGCGACACCGGCCACGCCCGCCCCACGGGCCGCCGGCTCACCCGCCGACGCACGACCTGCCTACGGTGCCGCCGCCGCCCTCGCGCTCGCCGCGGTCACGGTTGCCGTGGGGAGCGGGGTTGCGCTGCGGCGCCGAAGCCCTGGACGCCGGGGCGCGCGCCCCTGATCGGCCTCGCCATGGCGAGCGGTGAGCCGGGCGCCGCGCCGTCGTCCGGGGTGTGTGGCGTCGCCGCCCAGGCCGCCGCCAGCAAGGTCAGTCGACCGATCATGTTCAGCCAGATCAGCAGTCCGATCAGGATCGAGGCGCTGGCCAGGAAACGGTTACCCGAGGCCATGCGCAGCAGCAACCCGGCGCCGAGCTTGAGCGCCAGTAGGCCGATCGCCCCGAACAGCGCCGCACCGAGCAGCTCACGCACCGGCCGGTGCACCCGGGCGAGCAACCGGAAGAACATCAGGAACAGCAGGATGTCGACCCCCACGAGCACCAGGTCGACAGCCAGCTGCAGCAGCAGTGCGGCCACCCCGTCGTCCACCCCGAGCCACCCCAGAGCCGCGCCGCCGGCCGCGGACAACAGCAGCGAGGCGGCCACCGAGAGCAGGACGCCGATCCCCACCACGGCGAGCACCACGATGTCGAACAGTTTGCGCAGCAACGGGTTTCCCTCGTCGTGCAGATCGAACATCGCCCGGATCCCCTGTCGGACGGCGTCCACCCAACCCAGGCCCGAGAGCAGCATCACCACCGCGGCGACGGCGCCGGTCACGGTCAGCAGGTCGCCCGCGACCAGGCGATCGATGGACACCACACCCTCGCCGTCACGCACCCCGATCACGGTCGTGCCGATGGTGTCGTTGACGTAGTCGGCGACCTGCCGTTGCAGGTCGCGGCGCCCACCCACCACCAGGCCGAGCACCGTGAATCCGATCGCCAGGGCCGGGAACAGGGAGAAGAACGCGACGTAGGCGATACCCGAGGCCAGCACGTTGCCGCGCCGGACGCCATAGCGATTCCAGGCCCGCAGGGCTCTGGTGGCCTGCAGCCGGGCCAGGGCCTGCTTCATCGGTGCAGAGCTCACCGGGTCCGGGCGGCGCGCTGGGCGCGACCGAAGCCGAATCGGCGGCGCGGGTGCCACACTCCGGCGGAATCCTGCTCGTAGAGCAGGAACGAGTCGACCGTGAAACTGGCCCGGTACTGCGCCAGCCGGCTCATGGCGACGTCGAGCACGGCGTCGTCCAGCTTGTGGGCCACCGTGACGTGCGGGTGGAAGGGATAGACCAGCTCACGCTCGAGCGGCCCCCGCCGGACGGCCTGTTGCAGCTGGTCCAGGTGCTCGGCGCCCTCCGTCACCCGCACGTAGACCACCTGGGAGACGGGCCGGAAGGTCCCCGCGCCGTCCAGGATGACCTCGAAGGCGTGCGAGCGCGTGGCCAGCGTGGCCAGGTGCCGTTCGATGCGCCGCAGGTCGTCCGGCACGACGGCCGTCGGGGGCAGCAACGTGACGTGAGCCGGGATCAGGTCGACCTGGGGGTCGCCGATCGCCTCGCGGTGGGCGCGCAGCTGGCCCGCTGCGGGGTCGGGGAGATCGACCACCACCCCGAGCACGAGGGTGTCGACCGAGGCCGGCGGCGCCGTGGCGGCCGTCGCCGAGGAGGTGCGGGTGGTGGTCACGCGAACCCGACCTTGCGGTACATGTCGGCCAGCCGCTCACCCGAGATCGCCCGAGCGCGCACCGCACCGTCGGCCAGCACGTCGTCCAGGGCGGCCGGGTCGGCCAACCAGCGGTGGGTCTTCTCGGCGAAGTCTCCGGCGAAGTCGGTGTAGACCGCGGCGACCTCTTTCTTGAGATCGCCGTAGCCGGCGCCCACGAACCGCTTCTCGAGGATCTCGACCGGGGTGGCGGACAACGCCGACAGGATGGTGAGCAGGTTGGAGACACCGGGCTTGTGCTCGACGTCGAAGACCACCTCGCGGCCCAGGTCGGTCACCGCCGACCTGATCTTCTTGGCCGAGACCTTGACGTCGTCCAGCAGGAACAGGCAGCCGCTGCCGCCCAGGGACTTGCTCATCTGCTTGTCGGGCCGCTGCAGGTCGAGGATCTTGGCGGTGGCCTTGACGATGTGCGGCTCGGGGACGACGAGGGTGTTGCCATACCGCGCGTTGAAGCGCTGAGCGAGGTCGCGCGTGAGTTCGAGGTGCTGGCGCTGGTCCTCGCCGACCGGCACCACGGCGGCGTCGTAGAGCAGGATGTCGGCAGCCTGCAGGATCGGGTAGGTGAACAGGCCCACGCTGGCGCGATCGGCACCCTCGCGCAGGGACTTGTCCTTGAACTGGGTCATCCGGCTGGCCTCACCGAAACCGGTCAGGCACTGCAGCACCCACGCCGCCTGGGCGTGCTCGGGGGCATGACTTTGCACGAACAGGATCGAGCGGGCCGGGTCGATGCCGGCGGCGAGGAACTGGGCTGCGGTGACACGTACCCGGCGGCGCAGCACGTCGGGGTCCTGCTCGACCGTGATGGCGTGCTGGTCGACGACGCAGTAGACGGTCTGGTGACTGTCCTGCAGGGCCACCCACTGGGCCAGCGCACCGAGGTAGTTGCCGAGGTGGAGTGAGTCGGCGGTGGGCTGCATCCCCGAGAAGAGCCTCGGGGTACTCGCAGCGGTCTCGGGGGTCGGAGCAGGGGCCTGGGACGACGGCATGACGGTCATTCTGTCAGGTGTCGCACAGGTTCTCAGAACACTTCACTGCCCCGGTCGCCGTGGGTGAAACAGGGCGACCGGGGCAGCGAACGAGCTCGGGCGATCGAGTGTCAGGCGATCGAGGAGCGGCGGTTGTACTCGAACAGGTTGTGGGCCAGGACGCCCCGGATCTCGTCGGCCTGAGCACCTTCGGTCCGCTCGACCATGGCCATCAGGTCGGCGATCGCGGCGGGGGTGTCGTAGGAGGCGAGCTCGCGGCGGAGCTGGCGACCAGCAGCGCGAGCGCCACGGCGCTCACGCAGCTCGTCCAGTGCGGTACGGGGGCTGGGGATGTGCGCGATGTTCATGGTTCAAGTATTCGGCGAATCAACCCATACGTCCAATATCAATACCTGATCGAATCCATACGTTCAGCGCATGAGTAGCTAGACTCGGTGGCGTGGAGACCGAGGTGTTGCGCTGGTTCCAGCAGGTGGCCGACGGGCACACGGTCACCGAGGTCAGCGAGATCTACCGGATCAGCCAGCCCTCGGTGTCGCGGGCACTCGCCCGACTGGAGGTCGAGCTGGGCACCCCCCTGCTGCGCAAGTCGGGGCGCCTGCTGCGACTGACACATGCCGGGGCCACCTTCAAGCGTCACGTCGACGCGTTGATCCACTCGCTGGACGACGGGGTCGCCGCCGTGGAGCAGTTGCTCGACCCCGCCACCGGCACCGTACGGCTGTCGTTCCAGCCGTCGCTGGGCTCATGGCTGGTGCCCGAGCTGGTGGCCTCGTTCCGCGTGGCGCAGCCCCGGGTCACCTTTCAGCTGACCCGCTCGGACGGCACCCTGGGCTCTACCCCGATCGCCGAGGGAGCGGTCGACCTCGAGCTGACCTCGCGTCGCCCACACCATCCGGCGGTGACGTCGCGGCGACTGTTCTCCGAACCACTGGTGCTGATCGTCCCGCCGGGCCACGCCTTCGCTCGGCGCCCCGAGGTGTGGCTGCGCGAGGCCGCCGCCGAGCCGTTCGTCGTCCTGCCCCCGCAGCGCACCCTTCGGGTTCAGGCCGACGAGTTGTGCCGAGACGCCGGCATCGACCCCCACGTCGCGTTCGTGGCCGACGACTTGGCCACGCTGCGCGGCTTCGTGGCTGCCGGGTTGGGTGTGGCGGTGATGCCGGCCATGGGCGCCGAACCCGGGCGGACGGGGTCCGACGGCGCCACCCCGGTACCCCTGGCGGACGCCGGGGCGCGACGCACCATCACCCTGCTCTGGTCAGCCGAGCGACGGTTGTTGCCCTCGGCAGAGGCGTTCCGGCGGCACGTGCTGTCCCACGACGGCTGACCGCTGCACCGTTCACGATCACATTGAAGATCACGTTGCAGAAACGCGTCACAATCAAAGATCACGTTGAGGACTCCACAACCGCCAACGTGACGAAATCCTTCATCGTGATCTTCAATGTGATCATGATTTGGTGACCCAGAGCGCCGTCACCCGGCCGTGAGGTGCAGCAGCACCGCCTGGGACGGGTGCAGCACCGGGGCGGGCAGCCCGATGGCGGCGAGCACCGCGCCCGTCGCCTCGGCCTTCCCGGACTGCCACCAGTCGGGCTGACGGAGAACCTGACCCCGGGCCGGCCCCGCCTCGTCCCGGCGGCGTACCCGGTAACGCCGCGTCGGGTCGAGCCCGGGCAGCCGCAGCCGGCCGGCGTTGGCCGAGACCGAGGTGCGCAGCCGTACGTAGGCGAAGAGCGCCTCGCGCCCGTCCGCGGCGACGACACCGTGCAGCAGGCATTCCGGATCGTCGGACCTGCCGCCGCCGGCACCCACCTCGTCCGCGCGCACCACGATTCCGGTGTGCAGCAGGGTGCGGACCTCCTTGTACAACGCGGCCCACGACGCGATCTGCTCCAGCTCGGCCGGGGTGCACTGCGTGATGTCCCACTCGATGCCGGCATGGGCGAACAGCGCCGTGATCGCCCGCATCGACAGGTCGGCGGTCCGCCCGGTGGTGTGCGACACCGGGCCACCGATGTGCGAACCGATCAGCTCCGGCGGCAGCAGCAGCGTCGTCCAGCGCTGGATCTGTTGCCGCTCGAGGGCGTCGTTGGTGTCCGAGGCCCACACCCGATCAGTGTGTTCCAGCACACCGAGGTCCACCCGGGCGCCGCCCGAGGAACACGACTCGATCTCGAGGCCGGGGTGGCGGGCGCGCAGATCGTCCAGCAGCCGGTAGAGCGCGGCGGTCTGGGCGTGCGTGGGCATCTCGTGCAGGTCACGGTTGTGGTCCCACTTGATGAAGGCGATGCCGATCTCGCCCACCAGGGCGTCGAGCCGTTCCAGCAGGTAGGCATACGCCCCCGGGACCGCGAGGTTCAGCAGGTGCTGATGCCGCCAGGCGCGCGCCACCTCGACACCCTGCGCCGGGCCGGGACCGAGCAGCCAGTCGGGGTGGGCGCGCGCCACGTCGGAGTCGAGGTTGACCATCTCGGGCTCGAACCACAGCCCGAAGTCCATGCCGAACCCCCGGACGACGTCCGCCAGCGGCTTCAGCCCCTGCGGCCAGACCTCGGGTGAGACATACCAGTCCCCCAGACCCGCCCGATCGGTGCGGCGGCCACCGAACCAGCCGTCGTCCAGCACGAACCGCTCGACCCCGACGGCCGCCGCCACCCGCGCGAGCTCGGTCAGCCGGTCGAGATCGTGATCGAAATAGACCGCCTCCCAGGTGTTCAGCACCAGCGGGCGGGGGCGGATCGGCGCATGCGGGTGCTGCGCCCGCGACCGCAGCCAGCTGTGGATCCGCGCGCTCGCGCCGTCCAGGCCGTCGCCGGAGTAGCTGAAGACCACCCACGGGCTGGCGTGACTCTCGCCCGGCGCCAGCTCGATCTCGCCCGAATCGAGCAGCTCGCCGCCGCCGAGCACCGGCCCGGCATGAGATCCGGCGCCCTCGGGTAGCCGCTCGGCGTAGTGCACGTGATTGCCGCTCCAGGCGACGTGCACCGCCCACACCTCACCGTGGCGAAAACCGAAACCCGGTGTGCCACAAGTCAACAGCAACGGCGCATCATGCCCGGTGCGGCCGCGACGGGATTCGCGGCTCCAGGTGCCGTACCCCAGGTCGAGGCGCTGCGGGCTGCGCTCACGACACCACCGGCCGGTCAGGTCGAGCAGCTCGCCCGCCTGATCGGGCACCGGCAGGACGGCGAGCAGCCGGTCGAGCCGATAGCCCACCGTCGCCTGGTTGGTCAGTTCGTGCCGCAGGCGCACCAGACCCGAGGCCTCGAGCCGCAGCTCGATGCGCAGGGCCAGCCCCCGTGCCCGAGCGTGCACGATCAGCTGCTGGGCGCCGTCCGGATCGGTGCGC
>JADJPO010000009.1 GCA_016713225.1 Kineosporiaceae bacterium | reverse complement strand
AGCTTCTCCATGTCGGTCACGGTGATCCGCGTGCACCGCTCGATCAGAGCCGTGATCTCGCCGGCCTGCGGGCCGAGCGCCAGGGTGGCCGCGACCTCCTCGACGACGCGCACCGAGGTGCACGCCACCTTGTGGGGCAGGCCGGAGCTCGGCGCCCAGGTCTCACCGTCGGGTTCGACGACGAAGACGCGGCAGGGCCAGCGCATCCCCGTGCACTCGGTGACCTTGGTCGCCACCGATAGGTAGTGAGTGGCGTCACGAGAGCCCGGGCGCGGGTCGGGGTGATGGATGGGCTCGCCCGTGGCGAGAGCGGCGGCGTAGTCGATCGTGCCGGACCAGAAGTCCGTGCCGTTGGGCCGGACCGCCTTGAAGTAGCGGGGCATCAGCGGGCACCGGCCACGTGCACGAGCGCCCCATCGAGTCCGGGGCGTCCCCGCTCAGCGACGAGCTGGTGGTACAGCACGGGCTGTTCGTCGAGGGGTCGGATGTAGGCGAGCCGCCCGGTGAGCGGGTCGAAAACGTTGCGAGGCATGGGGTCTCCCGTGGTCAGTGGGTGAGTGGGCTGTCGATGCAGATCAAGAGGTAGACGCCGATCCCGACCGGACCCCAGATGGCCCAGCGGACGGCGGTGCGGACGGCGTAGTAGCGGCGGGTTCTCATCAGATGCCTGCCGCGGCGGATCTCGTCGGCGATGGCCTCCGACACCACCGCGGGCTCATTGGCGTACATGATCACCGGACCGGCGGTGCTGTCGCACTCGAAGCCCAGGCGGTTGCCTCCAGGGCGGTGATCTGTTCCATCCAGCCAAGCAGGCGGGGCAGGTTGACGTTGGGGCCGAAGGCGATATAGGTCCCATCCGATGTCGCGCACCGCAAGGCGCTGGCGTGGCGTAGGCGTCTAAGCGAGTTCACCCGGCCCATGTGCACCCGCTTGCCCAGCGCCTGCGCCGTCAAGGCCAGGTCACTCGCGGCGGCAGAGAGTTTCCAGTCCGTTGACCCAGCTAGGAACAGCACGTCGAGGGAGTCCCACGGCACCATGCCGGGCGCCTCGCACCCGTCCTGCGCGGCGAAGGCTGCCGGCACGCCGAGCCCGCGGATTCGCCCGAGCCACGGCAGCGACTCGGTGAGCGTCGCCGCCGCGTTGCCCGGCTCATCGGGGGCGAGCGCCCATAGGCAGCGGTCGGCTCCGTGGCGTGTGATCTTGGCCTGGAGCCACGCCCACCAGGCGTCAGCGCCAGGCCAGCCCTTCCCGAATCGGCCGTTGTCGGCTGCGTACCAGGCGCGCGGCGGAACGACGTTGCCCTGCTTGGGGGTCGTCATGCACCCGATCAGGCCTGCGCTCATCGCCTCACGCACCTTCGGCGTGGAGGGGGTGGCCAGGTAGAGCACGGCGGCGCACCTCCCGCCAGGCGGCGACGGCGAGCACCGGCAGGAGGGTGGCCCATAGGGCCTTGCCGACCATCTGGCCGCCGATCACCGGGGTCGTGATAGGGAACCCGGCGATGGTCAGGAACACGAGGGTATCGATCAGCGACCCGACGAAGCCGGAGGCCACGGCGGCGCGCGCCCAGCCATGGCGGCGCAGCGGCGCATACACCGCCAGGTCTGCCAGCTCGGCAAGCGCGAAGGCGACCGTAGAGGCGATGGCGAGCCGGGGGCTAGATGTCGCCCAGGACAGCGCCGCGCCGAACGCTACGGCGACGAACACCCAGCGCCAGCCGGCCACTTCGTGCACGGCGTCACGAGCGAGCAGAGCGAGCCCGGCGGCGTAGGTTCCGGCGGTGGCCATCAGGCCGAAGCCGACAGGCACGAGCCCATAGCGGGCGGTGAGGTAGTTGGCGGTGGCGGCGCAGGCAGCGAACGCAGCGACGGCGAGGGCGGCTCGACGGCTCACAGCGTGCGCTCCAGGGTGGGTGCCAGCAGGGCGGCCAGCAGCAGGGCTGCGAGGCCGAGCGGCGAACGGGTCGGGCGGGTCGGACTGGTTGCGAGGCATGGGGTCTCCCGTGGTCAGTGGGTGAGTGGGCTGTCGATGCAGAGCAAGAGGTAGACGCCGAGTCCGACCGGTCCCCAGATGGCCCAGCGGACGGCGGTGCGGATGGCGTAGTAGCGGCGGGACCTCATTGGGAACCTGCCGGGGCGGATGGGTCGTCCTCGTCGTCCTCGTCGTCGGGGTCCGAGCCGGGGCAGGAGTCCTCGTCATCACTGAAGAACTCGATGTCGCCGGTGCCGTAGGAGCAGCCACAGTCATTGCAGGTGAGGTAGGTCTGGCCGATGGACATGTCGACGTCGATGTGGACCTGGCCGTGCACGTCAGGCTGGTCCATCGCCAGGGTGGTGGACGCCGCGGTCCCGCCGCAGTGGCAGTCGGTCTCGTAGACGATCGCGATCATCGCGCACCTGCCGCGCGGCGGATCTCGTCGGCGATGGCCTGGTGCAGGGGCGACGGCCTGGCGGCGTCCGACTCCAACTGGTTGAGCCGGGCGGCGAGACGGTCGATGTGCCGGTTGAGGTGATCGCGCTGCTCGGCCAGGACGTCGACCTTGGCCGTAAGGCTGGCCACCACGCGGGCCAGCTCAGCCACCTGGGCGTCACGCTCGACGTCGCGGTCGGTGGGCTCGTCCTCGGGGAGCAGGGTGAGGTGGCGGGGGTCGATCGCGAAGGTGGTTACGCCGGACGTGGAGACGGCGATTACCATCGGCATTCACGTCGCCGACGAGCTCAACCACGGCACCCTCCGAGAGGTACCGGTTCACCTCCGCCCGCCGTCGAACAGGAAGGTCGGGTTCGGCCCAACCGGTACCTGCGCCCCGCGATCAGCTCGGGCGCAACGGGTTCCGGTGCCGCCTCAGGGCTCGGGTGCGGTGCTGGCCAGCCACTCGCCGAGGGCGGTGCGCATCTCGGTGACCTGCTGGCGGGTGAGGTAGGTGGCATCGCCCCGCACGATCAGCTCGTCCGGCTTCCCGCTCCGGGTCTCGATGATCACCGAGTCGCCGTCGGTGTCGTCCGTCTCGAAGATCATCCGGACGTCGCTCATCGGGCCACCTCGCACGCACAGTGCCGGTCGCAGCGGGCGCAGACGTTGAACGTCTGGCCGCCGCAGTAGCAGATGGCGGCCCGCTCGCGCTGGTCGCCCAGTGGGGTGTGCAGGTGCCGCTCGGGCTGGACGGCGGGGCGGGGGCGTGGGATGCGCCGCGTGGTGGTGAGGTTCATCGCGCACCAGCCATAGCCAGAGCGGTGCGGTTGGCCTTCATGCGGTCGTTGAAGGCCTTCTGCTCCTGGCGGCGGTAGACGGCCAGCTCACGGCGGGCCGCGCGGGCCAGGTGCGCGCCGAAGGTGGTGATCCGCTCGGGACGGATGCGGGGTGCCTGCTCGGCCTTGGGCTGGGACAGTCGGGCAGTGCGGTCGTAGGCGCGGACGGCACGCCGGCCGATGGCCACCACGCCGCCCTTGGCGTCGGTGCGGGTGGCGATGTACTCGGCCAGCTCGCCGAGCACTGGGGTGAGCTGGGGTGCGTCGAGGACGCTCTGTGGGGTTCGGCCGTGGTGGGCCATCTCAGGTCTCCTGTCGTGAGGTCTCGTGAGGTCTTGGGTCCAGTCCCGCCCGGGACCTCACGTCGACCAGGCGGGACTGGGGTGGGGGGGCCTGCTCGCGCCGTCCGGGCCATGCCCACCGGGGGAATGGGCGACGGGCCGCTCGGGGGTCGGGGTCCCCGGGACGACGCGAGCAGGCGATCAGGGGGCAGCGATGCTGCTGCCGGTGAGCACCGTGACGGCCGGTGATGCGGTGTATGTGGCGAGGACGCCAGCGATGGCGGCGCCGTAGGCCATGGCCAGGAAGGCCAGTGCGGCGACGAGCCTCATCGGCCGCGCTCCTCGAGGAGGCGCGTGATCTGCTCCTGCACCTTGGCGTCAGCGTCGGCCTCGTCCTGGGCGAGGGCACGGACGACGGCGCCCAGCTCGGCGTCGGTCGGCGTGCGGCCGGTGCCGTCGATGTCCTCGGCTGCGACGCGGGTCGCGAACCATGCGGCCTCCCGGTAGTCGTCCCCCAGGGCGCGGGCCTGGGTGCGGCGACGGCGGGCCAGGTCGATCAGGGTGCTGACATCGGCCGGATTCTCTTTCACGGGGATGTCACTCGGGGCCGGGGTGTGGTCGTCGTTAGTCATCATGCCGTCGCCTCGATCGGCTGGTCGAGCTCGTCGGCGAGCCAGTTGCGCACGGCCTCGTAGGACACAGAGACGCCGGTCGTGGTGGTCAGGTCGGCGGCGATGCTGCGCCAGTCCTTGCCCTCCGCGCGAGCGTCGAGCAGGTGTCGGCGGAGGTCCACGCCGAGCTTCAGCTCGATGAGCTGGGATAGGGGTGTCTGTCTCACATCAAACAATCTGTCATTGAACAGACTCGTCCGTCAAGCTGCCTGACCGCGTGTCATCCGTATGGCCGATTGGCGCACCTGAGCACGCCGAAGAGGCCCCCGCATCGAGCACCCGGTGAGGGGGTGCCGATGCGGGGGCCTCGGTGGCATCGCCGTGGTGACCAGCCCCAGCGATGAGTCGTGCGGTCGGGTCAGCCCTTGACGCAGGCCTTGACCGTGAAGGTCTCCGGCGCGCTGATCGCGGCGATGATCCGGTCCAGCTCAGCCTGAGCGGTGACCACGGCCTTGCCCGCGAGGACCACCGAGTTGTCGGCGGACTTCTTGGCCAGGACCTTGTCGGCCAGTGCCTTCAGCGCGACCAGCCTCGCGGCGACGCTGTCCGCCGCATCCACGGCGGACTGAGCCGTGACGACGTTGTTGGCGGCGATCAGGGCATCCGCCTCCCGGTCGACGAGGGCGTTCTTCGCCGAGGCTAGGGCGGTCTGAGCGGCCTTCAACTTCGCGGCGTCGGCGTTGGTCTTGGCGGCGTTGGCGACCACGATGTCGCGCGAGGTGTAGCCCGCGGTGCACAGCACCACGGTGCCGCCCTCGCCCGGGTCGCCCTTGTCGCCCTTCGGACCGGCGGGACCCTGGGGACCCTTCACGCCGGACGCCAACGAGATCGGACCCCAGTAGCCGGGCTGGCACTTGCCGGCGGTGGTCAGGCGCAGGGTGCGCAGCTCGCCAGTGGACGACTTCACGCACCAGCCCCGCGCGGTGCCCAGCTTCTCGGCGGCCTGGGCGGGCACCAGGAGTGCCCCGATGCCGACGATGGCAGCCACCAGGGCGGCCAGGGACAGGCTCAACTTCTTGGTCATGGGCTCGCTTCTCTTCTCGTGCGGACCGGACCCGACGGCGCCGGGCCGGGGTTCAGGGTCAGGCTTCGTGGCGGCCGTCAGCGTCGCCGCGCCCGATGCCGAGCTGCTCGAGGAACCGGTCGACCTGGTCAGACTGCATGACTCGGGCGATGACCCCGGCTGCTGCGACGACGGAGACGAGCCAGGGCGTCTGCTGCCACTCGATCGGCAGCGCGGCGACCAGTACCGGCAACGTCACCAGGACGGCCAAGATGACCTGCAGGACGGTGCGCGCGGTTCGGCGCTGGGCATCGGACATGACGGCCTCTCAGGGGACGCGGGGGACGATTGGCGGCGACGTGCAGGACCACGACGCCGAGATGCCAGGCACTCACCCACATGACCAGCTGAAGTCCGAACGACCAGACCTGGTCGGTGAGGGTGAGGCTAGTCATCAGCCGATGTGGACGTGGGTGAGCAGCTGGACGAGCCCGACGGCCAGGGCGACGAGAGTGCCGGCGCCGGCCAGCAGCGCCTTACCCGTCAGGCCCGGGGGCCGGGCGCGCAGCTCGTCGACCGCCTTCCACAGCGCGCGGACGTCCTCGCGGTGCTTGGTGGCCAGGTCGCCGAGATACTTGGCGTGGCTCGCGGTCTGATCCGCCAGGGCGGTCTGTCGCTCGGCGATGCGCCCGATGTCCACGCGGACATCAGTGAGCATCTCGAGGGCTCGGTCGAGCTTGTGGTCGGCGGACTCGGCCAAGGTGGTCACTCCTGCGTGGGGGTGGGTACCCGGCCGCGTCCCGGCCAGGTGGTGGATCGTGGCCCCCGCCACTGCAGTGCTCACGCCGTCCCGGCGTCGGGGAACGTGACGACTCGGCCGAGCAGCGTCGGCCGCATGTCGACGTGGACGACGAGGCCGGCCCGGTTGAAGCCGATGCCCTTGAAGCCGCAGGCCTTGGCCTGCTGGACGGTCATCACGGGCGGGATGTCGGCGGCGTCGCCCTTGGTGTGCCGTGAGCTCGGCGTGGCCTGCGAGAGGCGATGCGCGGGGCACCGGTAGCCAGATGCGATCACGAGCCCGTCCGGGAAGTGCCGGGTTCGCGCCAGCTCGAGGGCGCGCAGCAGGGCCAGGCTCACCCCGCCTCGGGGCAGGGCGCCGCAGTGGCGGCACGCGAACTCGGCGCGGGCGAAGTGGGCAGACAGCATGGCGGCAGGCATGGCGCTCCTCGTGGTCGTGGCGGTGGGCGCGGCCGGGTGGCCGGTCATGGCGAGCAGGCGGACGCGGCGGGACTCGACGTCGGCCGCGTAGTCACCCTGCGTCGTCCGGGAATCCGGGTCGACGCCGGCAGCGAGGGCCTTGCGCACGGCGCCGGCCCCGGCGTTGTAGGCCGCGATCGCGGCATGCCAGGTGCCGAAGGTGCTGTGCGCGCCGAGCAGCATTGCGGCGGCGTCCTCGGCTTGGCGGCGAGGGTGCTGTAGGTACCACTCGACGCTGCCGGGCAGGACGTTGCTCACCCGGTCGCGCTGCCAAATCCCGACCCCACGGCCACCATCGCCGACGATGTTGTGCATGTTGGTCTCGCGGCTGGCGACCGCCCACAGCAGCATTGGCGGCAGGCCGACCGGCCGCTCGACGGCCGCGACCCATGGCCACTCGGCCACGGCGCGGCGGTACTGGGTGAGCAGGTCGCTGTCGGAGATCCGCATCACGCGCTCGCGTCGGCCTCGAGGGCCGCGAGCCGGGCGGCCAGCTCGTCGATCTGCACGGCCTGGACGGCGATGGTGAGTGCGTCGTCCGCGACGCGCTGGCGCAGCTTGGCGATCACGGCCTCGGCGGGTACCTGGGACGGGGTCATGTGTCCTCCGATTCGAGCGCGACGATCCGCGCGGTCAGGTCGTGCAGCCAGGGGATGAGCGCGACGCCGACCCGCTCGTAGTTCACGGATTCCGGGCGGCCGTCCTGGTCGAGCTCGACGAGCAGGTGTCCGAGCCCGGGGATGGCGTGGACCTGCTCGGCGATCAGGCCGAGCTGCTGGCTCAGGCCCTCGGTGCTGCCGTCCTGCGCCTCGGCCTGGCCGCGGTCGAAGTAGGTGACCGGGGCGAGCTCGGCGAGCGCGGCGAGCGGCAGGTCGGCGGCAGTGATGTCGACCTTGTACCGGGCCGACGATGTGAGCCGGTAGAGCCGGCCGATCGGCGCCGTGGCGATGCCGACGTTGGCGGTGAAGGTGGCCGTGTTGTTGTAGATCGCATCGGAGCGCACCAGCTCACCGCTGGGCTGGCCGATGCGAATGTCGGGACCGTAGAGGCTCAGCTGGTCGGTCGAGGCGAAACGGCATTCACCGGTGGGCTGAAGCCACAGCAGTGCCGAGCCCGTGCTCAGCAGTACCTGACCGTCGGCGTGCCCGTAGGCGCCGTCGGCGTTGGCCGACCAGTAGGACCCGTCCCCGTTCTGGACGCTGGCGTTGCCGCTTCCGGTGGCGTAGGCGTAGGCGGCGGTGGCCGATGCCACCACGGACGACCCGCCGCAGGCCAGGGTGGCGTCGGCCGTCTGGGCTCGGACGTAGGACCCTGATGCCAGGTGGTTGAGGGTGATGCCGGCGGCGAACGCCGAGACGAGCGACTGAGTGACGCCGGCCTCGTTGGCCATGCCGAGCACGGCGCCCTTACTGGCGTCGGACGCGCCGTCCTGCAGGTTCAGCCACGCCGAGGTCTGGTCGTCGGACTGGCGGGCCGCCACCAGCACCTGCGAGCGGAAGGTGCCCGACGGGTAGGAGGCCAGCAGCAGGTTGGAGTATGACCCGCTTGCGCCAGGGGCCGAGCGGGCATCCATCCATGCCAGGGTGGACGCCGGGCCGGCGCCGGACTGATCCACGCCCACGCCGGTGATCTTGGCGACACTCGACCCGCTGGTCGGGTACAGCTTGATGTCGGTCGACGCCGGGTCGATCACCACGCGAGATCCGCTGGTGCCGGTCTGGACCTTGCCGGTAAGGGTGGCCGCGCCGGTCGCGAAGTCGATTTCGGTGGTCAGCACCCCGGCCGGGGAGTACGCCCTCATGCCTGCCGAGTCGAGCTTGCCGCCGGTCAGCCCGGTCGCCGTCTGGATCGTGCCTGCGAGCAGCAGGGTCGAGCTGATCGTGCCCGACGTGATCTTACTGGCGGTCAGGTCCGAGATGTGTGCCGTATCGACGAGCAGCGCGGTCGCCGACGCTGCCGAGCTGGCCGGGGAACGATTGCCGGTCTTGTCGACCGCGACCACCTTGACGTGCACCGCACTGGTGCTCGCCGTCGGGAAGGTGCCGACAGCGGCGATTCCGCCGGTGACCATGGCGCCGGTCGCCTGCAGCTTGCCCGCCAGCGTCGAGGCGTCCGGAGTGAACCCGCCCGAGGCGCCTAGGTGCACCTCGAGGTGATCCAGGTCCAGCGGCAGGTTGAACGTGCCGCCGGCTGCGACGCCGAGGGTGTGCGTGACCTGCACCGCGATCAGCGACGCGGCCACCGACGGCGGGGCCGGCGTCGCGGGCGCGGTGGTGTCCTGCGCGGTGGTGTAGGTGGTGGTCGCTGACCAGGCGCCGTAGTTGGTCGGCGAGGCGTAGTCGATGGCCCGGATCTGCCAGTCGTGCCCGGTTGAGGGCGGCAGCCCGGTCACGGTCAGCGACGTCTGATCCCATGAGGTGGCGACAATCTGCCAGTCGAGGGTCCCGGTCGGGCGGAGACGGACCTCGTATCGGTCGCCGTCCACGATCGTGGAAGAGTCAGTGTTGAGGGGCTCGGTCCAGGTGACCTTGACCGCAGCCCGGGCCAGGCCGTCGCCGGGCTGGTAGGCGGTCGTACTGAAGGCCCCGAACACCGGCACCCCGGGGATCGCGGCATCCCCTGCGCCGCCGCCGCCACCCGGGACCGTGGTCCCGATCGAGCCGATGCCCGACGTCAGGGGAGTCGACAGCGAGTCGGCGACCTCAACCTCACCGCTGCCCTCGGCTTCCCACTCCACCCATGGCGACAGGTCCACCCACGACCCGTCAGCCCGCCGGAATCCGACCGTGTAGTCGCGGGTCACCGGCCACGTCAGCGCGAGCGCCCGGACGGCGGCCGGGTGGATCAGGCGGCCCCGGAAGGCCAGCTCGTTGGCGGGGTCGAGGATCCCAGCCTGGGGGTCGTAGCACCAGATCACGTCACCTGGGGTGATGTCACCGGCGACGTCGAAGTCGCTGACCGACAGGCGCATGCTGCGGCGGGTCGCCGAGTACAGCTGCAGCGCAGCGCTGGCCCGGGCCGCGGCGTTGCCGCCCTCGGTGCCGTCCCGCTCGTCGATGAGCCGGGTGAGGGCGACGTCCTGGCCGTGCAAGTCCCGGAACGGCACGCTCGGGGCGTCGGCGCTGCCGGTGGCCATGCCCTCGGCGACGACGACGACACGGCTCGTGTAGGCCCGAGCGTCCAGGCTGGACGACACGTCGCCGGCCAGGGCGCGGCGGCCCATATCGACGCCGGCCAGGTCACGGCGCGCGACGATGCATTCGGGTGTCGTCCGGAACAGCGCGGCCGCGGGGCCGGCGTCGACCAGGCCCGTGGTCCTGATCCGCCACTCGCCGCCCATGGTGTCGCACAGCCAGTCCAGCGCCGTCCGGCGGGTCTCCCACACGCGGGTCGTGGTGATGGTCCCCGCGACGCCCGTGTAGATGGTCCCCGCTGCGCCGGTGCGACCGGACGCCGGCAGGACCGCGGCCACGGCGGCCGCGAACGTGGCACCCGTCAGGGCCACGCCGGGCGCCTCGATGACCGCGCCGCCGCCGTCCTCGTCGCCCAGCCAGTAGGCCAGGCCACTGCCGGACAGCGCGAGCTTGGCATCGGCGTCGACCTGGCGCAGGACCCCGACGTACCTCGCCAGCGACAAGCACTCGTCGCCCCGCTCGACGACGTTGACGTGGCCCGGGATGACCGCGATGTGGCCGAGCAGGTCCAGGGTGGAGGCGACACCGGGCGGGGCGTCGGCGCGCAAGCTCAGCGACCACTGGCCGAGCTTGCGGTGCACGACCTTGATGGTCACCGCTTGATCACCCGCTCGGCCTGCGTGGGCTGACCGAGCCACTGAGCGTTGACCTGTGCAGCAGTGTCGCCGGCCACGGCGGACGCACCGGCCCGGACGCACCCAATGAAGGCGGGCAAGCCGAGCGCGGCCACGTTCGCGGACAGGCCGAAGGTCCCGGCCGCGGTGGTTGCGACGGACGACCCGATCACCCACCGGTTGCCGTCGGCGTCGGCGTCGGTCCGCTCGATGTACCCGGCCGCAGTGAGCTGGTTGGACACCGTCCCCCCGGCCCCGTCGTCGTCGATGCGCAGCGCGGACGGCGCCGCGTACTGCTGGATGAAGAGGCCGACGTGCCGAGCGCCGCGAGCGAGGGTGAGATCGGCGACGGTCCGACCCGGGGCGTGGTCCCAGGTCAGCCGGATCACGCACTCACACGCGTCGTTGCGCAGGATCGTGACGTGCTGCGCTGCGCCGAGGCTGGTCGTGCCGCGCTTGATGTCGACGACCTTCGGCGTGCCCCACCCGGATGTCAGGTAGGGCGTGAGGCGCAGGGTGCCCGCGCTGGTGCGCGGCTCCACCTTCAGCAGGCCATTGGACAGCACCCACGACGCCGGGGCGTCCGGGCATGCGGTGGCCGTGCGGACCACCCCGGACACCGTCACCGTCACGGCCCCGGCCATCGCCCCGACAGCAGGGACCGACCAGCGCGGGTGCGTGCCGGCCGGGATCGACCGGTACACGCGGACCGTGCCGTCAGCGGCCACCCGATCGACGTAGCCCGGGGTCGACGTCCCCACCAGGTAGTCGCTGTGACCGATCGCCGGGGCATGCCACAGCTCGGCCGTCGCCGCCGAGGCGTGGACCCGGTTGCCGCCGGACAGCCGGGACTCGACCTCAACCTCGGAGTCCAGGCCGACCAGATCCAGCGACGCCGACCACTCGACCGCCGACCACCCGCCGCCCTGCGTGACCTCGGTAGCCTGCACGCCGCCGACCCGGTACCACCCGTTGCGCCAGGACTGGCGGCCCCACGACACGGGGACGACTTGCCCGGCGTAGCCGAGCAGCCCGTCGCCGCGGGTCCTGGGTACGGCATGCCCGAGCCGGGTGCCCCACTCGCGGCCCATCATCGCCACCGAGCGCACGCCTGAGTCGTTGGCCTGCTCGACGGCCGCCGGTCGCTCCATCAGGACGACGCGGCCCACGGTCAGGTCAGCGGTGGTCATCGTTCCCAGCACGCCCGGGAGCGCCTCGGCGTACCCGACGAACGACGCGCCGGGGACGGCCGCGCCCGGGGTGCTACCGGTGATCGGGGTGACGGTCATCGGTCAGAGCGCCGCAGTCCAGGCGGTGCCGCCGGTGCACCGGTAGAGCCACGATCCGGTGGTGCCGTCGGTCCGAATCCAGGCATCTCCAGCGGCGCCGGTGATGACACCGTTCGGGCTTCCCGTCCCGCTCATGACGCCGCCACCGATGGTGGCCCCGTTGCCCATCCGCACCTTGTCGGAGTAGAACGCGCCGACGCCGTAGGCGATGCCATAGGAGTCGATCGAGAACCATTGGGTGCCACCCTTGAGGACCCGGAGCAGGTCGGCAGTCCCCGACCCGTCGGCGTTGACCGTGAGCGGCACCGCGGTGGGGTTCCCGGTGGCGTCGATACGCATGCGGGTGCCGAGTGACTGGAGGCCGCCGATGACCGGGGTGGCCACATGCTCGGAGGTGCATCCGTAGACACTCAGGCCAGGGAACGGGACCGTGCCGTCGTAGTCCTTCATCCACCGCGAGCTGGCGCCACCCTGGACGAAGTGATTGGCGATGACCCCCGCGAAATCCGGTCCGCCGCAGTCGACGTGGATGGCGGTGGCAAGGTTGTCGGACGCCGCGACCGGCTGTAGCGAGAATCCGCCGAAGATGCGGGTGTTCCACTGCGTGATGTGCCAGCCGTAGAGGTTCGGCGAGTCGGCGCAGCACCCGATGTAGTCGCTGTTGCCGCCGTCATCGCGAAACGTGGTCTTATTGACGTTGGTCGCCGAACTCCACCCGTGGCAGGAGTAGAACTGGTTGCCGCCGGACTTGTTGCGGAAGCTGGTCTCGGCTGACTGCACGGTGGTGGCGATGCACGTCCCATCGGTGGAGTTGGCGATCACGACGCCTTGCGAGCCGGCGGGCAGTGCCGTTCCTGTCGTGCGGACCAGTTCGACGTTGCGCAGCTTGTGCTGTGCCGATCCCCATGCGCTGGTCGGTGACCCGACGATCACGCCATCGCGCAGGTGATCCCTGACCACCACGCCGTCGATTGTGTGACCCCAGTGCCAGTTGAGTGCTACCCCGTCCTGCGCGAGGTCGTTGCAGTCCCAGGCGCCCCCGGAGAGCGAGCCGAACTGGCGCTGAGTGGTGCTGTTGTAGATGCTGAGCATCGGGCCACTGATGGCCGCTACGGCCCGAATCGTGGCGCCTGGGGCCAGCGTCAGGTCGTCCACCCCGAGCGGCTGGGTGAGGGTGGCGCTGATGTCGTAGGGCGTGCTGCTCGGCGGGATGTAGGCTGCGGTCTTCCCGGCGTCGAGCATCCGCTGCAGACCCAACGTCCAGTCGGGGTCACCTGCCTGGCGGTACTGCTGCGGGGTCGGCGGGTGCTCGTCGATCGAGAGGTACGCACCCGCCAGCGACCCGGCGGTGACGGTGGCCGAGAGATTCCACCCGGGGCCGATCTCCCGCGCGGCCGACCCGGGCCACGTCTCGGCATGCCGCGTCACCGTGAGGGTATCCCCGGACTGCGCCGTCACCCGCAGAATCTCGGCATTGGCACGCGTCGGACTGGTGCCGTTGGGCCATGCCGTCACCCGGCACGGTGGCGTGAACGCAGCGCCGTCGCCGGACTCGACCCCGAGCATGACACCGGATGTCGCTGGCGACGGAGCGGTCAGGACCCTCGACCGCGCCAGGTTCGGGTGCTTGTCGGCGGTCATGCGGGATCTCCCTGGGGGTGAAGTGATTTCGAGGTGAGTGAGAAGCCGCCCCGGGTCATCGACGCCCGCCCTCGTAGGCCACAAGCGATTCCTGGATCTCGCGGACCAGCGCCTCGGCGACAGCCTTTCGCTCTGCCGGTGACGCCAGATCGAAGCTGCCCGGGATCTGCACGTTGAGGTTCTCGATCGTCACGGTGCGCGCCGTGCCGGTCCCCGCGGCCTGGTCGACAGCGCCGATCCCGACCGTCGCGGACGCCGAGATCCCGTCGCTCAGGGCGGCCGAGACGCCAGGGGCGCCGGACCTGATGCCGGTGGCGAGCATGTCCATCAGCCGCTTGCCGGCGCCGCCGTTGTTCCAGCTGGTCAGCGGACCCCACTTGATCGGCGACCCAGGCAGTAGCCCCTTGATCCGGGCAACACCGTCGCGGACCTTCTGCACGGCGGCCTCGATCCGGTCGCCGATCCCGTCGATGAGTCCCTGGATGAGCTGGCGCCCGGCATTCAGCAGGGTGCTCGGCGAGAAGAGTTTCTTGATCCCCTCGATCGTGCTCGTGACCACGGTCTTGGCGGCGGTGATCGCGGTACTGATCGCCGTCTTGATCCCAGCCCACGCCGCCTCAGCGGCGACCCGAATGCCGGTCCAGAGAGCGAGGATGACCTTCTTCCAGCCATCGAACAGGAATGTCAGGGCAGTGACGACGGCCTGGATGGCAGCCTTGATCCCGTCCCACACGAGGACGGCCGCCACCTTGACCGCCTCCCAGATCGCCAGCATGGCGGCCTTGAAGGCGTTGAAGCGGGCGATGATCACGGCCACGAACAGTTGCACTGCGGTGGTGATCGCGGTCCATGTGGCCTGAGCCGCCGACGTGATCGCAGTCCAGACCGCGGCGGCGGCAGCCTTGATGGCCTCCCAGGTCGCGGTGATCGCGGCCAGCGTGGCGGCGGCGGCAGCCTTGATGGCCTCCCAGGTCGCCTGCGCACCGGCCACCACGCCGTCCCACATCGCGGTGGCGGACTCCCAGATCCGCGGAATGGTCGTGGTGAACCACTCGATCACCGCGTTGATCGCATTCTTGATCGACGACCAGACCCCATTGACGATGTCGCGGAACGTCTCCGAGCGCTTGTATGCCACCACGAACCCAGCGATCAGGGCCGCGATCGCGAGCACGATCAAGCCGATCGGGTTGGCCGTCATGACGACGTTGAGCGCGGTCTGGACGGCGGTCCACGCGACGGTCGCGGCCCGGATCAGGGCCATGGTGCCTTGGTAGATCTTCAGGCCCGCGACGATCGTCCCGATGGACGCCGCGAAGGCCTGCACTGCGGGGTTCGACAGGACGTCGATGAACGCAGAGCCCGCGGACTTGGCGGCCTCGAATGCCTGCCCGATGACCGGGGCAACGTTGGTCCCGAACCATGCCCCGAATCGCTCGATGGTGGGTATGCCAACGTCGGTGAACCACGCCCCGAACCGGTCGAGGTAGGGCAGCAGCTTCGATGCCAGGCCCTCGGCGAACCCGTCCAGGGCGACCTTGGCCCGGGTCAAGCCGTCGGCCTGAGCATTCGCCGCGCCCTTGGCGTTCGACTCGATGCCCTGCAGCAGAACGGCTTGCGCCTTCGCCAGGTCACCTTGCTTGGTGTACTGGGTGATCTGCTTCTTCTGCTCATCGGTGAAGCTCACCCCGGACTTGGACAGCGCGGTCAGGCCCTTGATCGGGTTGTCCATAGCCTTGCCCAGGCCGATGATGTTCGACTCGGCGCTTCCCACGCCTGCGGCCTCGAGGTCGAACGCGGCCTGCGTGGCGCGCCGCATCCCCTCTGCGCCAAGGGTTCCCTTGCCGAACGCGGCCGGGAACGTCGACAGCTTGTTGACGACCTTGAGGATGTCGTCGTCGTCCTTACCGATAGCCTTGCCGTAGTCCTCCGCGAACTTGGTGGCGCCACCGAACGCAGTCGCCGCGGCGGCGCCCATCCCCTTGATCTGCGACTCGAGCACCCGGTGGATCTCCGCAGACTCCCGCGCCCCGGCGACAGCACTGACCGCCATCGCCCCGAGCGCGACCCCCGCCGCGCCAGCGGCGAGCGCCACCCCACCCTTGAGCTTGGAGGCCATCCCCTCGGCTGACTTGGTCACGGATGCCATCTCGGCCTTGGCCTTCGCGGCCTCGGCCAGGATGGCGATCTTGATGGTCGAACCGACACCCACCGGGGGTCACCTCCTCTTGTTGCTCTTGTTGGCCTCGGCGACCAGGGCCGCACGCTGGGACCGGGTCATCGCCAGGTACTCGGTGGGGGTGTAAGCCAGGCCGGTGCCCACGACGGCGTTGGCCCACGCCCGGTCAAGGCTCGCGGTCAGCCTTTTCCCGAGTCGTCCTCGGCGTCGTCGTCGAGCGCGGCGAACCGCGCCTTCGTCCCGGCGAGCGTTAGTTGCATCGCCGTCCGGTAGGCCTCTTGATCGTTCATCTGCTCGCGGCGGGCCTGGACGAACACGAGGGCGCGCATCGTCATGGTCGCCGACAGGTCCGACAGCTCAGCCTTGAAAGCCTTGGCGATGGCCAGCTCTTCGAACCCGCTCAGCGACCCGACTGCATCCTCGAAGCTCGGCAGCGCGGACGGCTCGTCGGCCGGCGTCGTCTCGGTCTTGGTGGTCATCCCAACCCCTTCGACTTGATCTTGTTATCGATTGCGTCCTCCAGCGCCTGCAGCGCCTTCGGTGCCATGACCTCGTCGGCCTTCTGCATGAACCCGGACGTCGCGATCTTCCGGGCCGGCCAGCCGTAATTGATCGGGCCGGCGTAGACCACGCTGGCCCGCCCGGCCATCACCACGGCTTTATTCTTCGCCCTGTTCCCGCGCACCGATGCCGCGAGGCGCCCGGTGCGTTTCGGCGCGAACCCCGCGGCGACCTGGGCGGCCTCGGCGGCGATCCCCCCGAATGCCTCCTTGAGGTCGTCGATCTCGAGGCCCAGCGTCAGCAGGTTCCTGGTGAGCTGGTTGAGTCCCTCGACGCGGACACCGCCGGAGATGGCCATCGGTCAGGCGGTGGCCATCGTGGGCTTGCCGGTGAGGGGCAGCTCGACCTCGGTGGTGAAGCGCGCAGTGTTGGACGCGTTGGCCTCGCCGCCCAGGAAATCCCCGTCGGGCTCGATCAGGGTGAGGGTGCCCGAGAACTTCGGGTAAGTGGTGGTCGGCGTGGTCGGCGCGACGGTGGCCTGGCCGTTGGGCCACACCTCGTAGGTGACATCGTCGCCGGCCTCGGTCCACAGCTTGTGCCAGAGGCTGGTGGTGGAGGTGTCCTGCGCGATGGTCAGCGCCAGCTTGTAGTCGCGGGCGCCACCAGCCGCGGCCGCGGCGAACGACACGAAGTCGGTGTCGGACTCCTCGGTGGTGATGCGGACGTTGCTGGCGTCGGCGGTGTACTCGGTGCCGTCGACATACAGACGAAGCTTCCTGGTTCCGAGAGCGGGCACGGCGGATCGACCTCCTGTGAGGGGATGGGCGGGGCGGATTACTCAGGCGGCAGAGGGGGTTTCCCTGCCGCTCACTCGACCTCGATGGCCGCGGTGAGAACGAGGACGTAGACCGGGGTCGCGGCCTGCCCCGCGACCATCGACTGCTGCGTGATCGACTGCTGCGAGGTCGGCAGATCGGAGTGCAGGACGGTCCGCAGGATGACGGCCGAGTGCGCATCGGAGTAGGCCTCGGCGGCAGCCTCGTCGACACCGGCCACGATCAGGACCTCGCAGGTGACCAGGGTCGCGTCACCGAAGCGCGGCCCGGGCTCGACGCGGCGGGTCACGATCCAGCCGTCACCGGTCTTCAGTGCCCCGGTGATGGGGCGGGTGCGGATGCGCAGGCCCGCGCCGGGGATGGCTGCGAGCAGGTCGGCCAGCTCGGTCTTGGTGTCGGCGATGCTCACCCGCACACCAGCTTCCTGTAGGCGCCTTCGAGGCGGCGCAACTCGGCGTCGACGGATGGCACCCGGGTGGACGTGGCGCCACCCTCGAACGACGTGTAAGTGGCGACGGGCACGGACCGGGCCGCGAGGTTGCGGGCCACCCTGCGCATCAGCGCCTCACGCAGCTCGTAGGTGTAGGGGTCGATCCGGCACCGCTGTGCCTGCGCGGCACGCTCGGCGCGCAGGGCCGTGGTGAGGTCGTCGTCCGTCGCGGAGGTGGCACCGAGGTAGTCGCGCAGCTCGTCGAGGGTGATGAATGCCAGGTCGAGCGCGTCGACGTCGAAGATGACCGAGGCGACGCCCGCATAGTCACCCGTCGCGGCGAACGTCGCCACGTGCCGGCCCAGCGCCGCAGGCGCATACCCGGCGACGAACGACCCGACGGTCTCGGAGGTGACCCCCGCCGTAATGTCGTCCAGCGTTCCGGCCTCGTGCCGCACGACCAGGGCGTAGCCCCCCGTCGCGACTGCGGTACCCACGTCGTCGGTGACCGTGAACAACAGGTGTACGACGTCGCCGAGGTAGAACCTCCGCACGTCGAGACCATTGCCGAGGCTGTCGGCCACCGCCGACCCGCCGGTGCCGCCGCCGGTGGCCTCCGGCTGGCCGAGCACGGTAATCCCCAGCCTGGCATGACCGAGCACGCCCACGGTGGCCTCCTCGGGAGGGTGAGATGGTCAGGTGGGGTCGGTGCGGACGCTGGGGGTTACTCGGTCCCGCTGATGTCGTCCAGGTCACGCAGCACGTACCGGATCAGCGCCGAGCACTCTCGAGTGAGGCGCGCCGTCTGCGCGTTCCGCTCGGCCACCGTCGGTGATGCGAGCGCCAGGAACTCGGCGTTCCTGGCGAGCAGGGTCCGTAGGCGCTGCCCCAGGGTGCGACCGTTGGTCTCGGCCTGCTCCGCAGTGTCCTGCGCCGCAAGCGCGGCCACCTCCGCGGGAGCAAGGGCGCGCGTCTCGACCTGCACACCCTCGCCGTTCCGCCGGACGTACGTGCCCGCTACGGGATTCCACTCCTCAACCGACTCGAGGCCACCGTTCGCGTAGTTCTCGACCCTGCGAATCATGCTGTCTTCACCCTCACGAACCCCCAGGAGATCGGCGGCGAACTGCTGGACGCAATGGTGTCCCAGGCGAGACCCGTCGATGGCGGGCAGGGCGCATGAACGCCAGTTCATGCCCCCCACGGAAGCGTTGTGCCACCAGAGGTACACGCCGGGGGTGAGGGTGAGGTCTGAGATGGTGACGGCCTTGACGCCGGTCGTACTGCAGTCGATGTCGCCCGAGTCGACCAGCCGCGTTCCAGGCTGCCAGTTATTGTCGGCCTGGTAGATCGCCAGGCGCCCGAGGCCGGACGCCACAGCGGTCGTGACCTCGATCACCATCTGATCAATAACGATCGTCGAGGGAACCACGAACGGGACGTATTGTGCCCGGTTGTTGGCGACCCCGTCGATTCGGTACGCGGTAGCGCGGCCCCCAATGTTCGACAGCAGGGTCGTGCCGCCGTACTTGCCGCGACCGGTAGCGACCGACCCACCGGCGGGCACGGCCAGCGCGCCATCATCCCGAACGAACTTGCTGCCATCCGGGGTACCCGTGGCCAGTCGAGCCATCGGCAGCACCCCGCCCGCGCCCAACACCGGGACCTCACCGAGGCCGTGCCGGCGTTGACGACAGCCGCCGACCCGAGCCCCAGCGCAGTGCGCGCGGTAGCGGCATCCGTACCGCCCGTGCCGCCTCGCGCCAAGGGCAGGGTGCCCGTGGTGACGTCGGCAGCCGAGTGCGCATGGGCTGTCGCAGCCTTGCCGTCCAGTGCGGCCTGTAGGCCCGTGGTGTCGGCGACGACATGACCGTGAGAGGTACTCGCCTTGCCCGCCAGAGCGGCCGTTGTCGCCGACGCCAAGGCGTCAAGCTCGGCCTGAGTTGCCACGTCGGCGGCGACCTTCGCGGCCGTCACGGCGCCGTTGGCAAGCTTGGCCGTCGACACGCTGCCGTCCGGGATCGACCCTGCGCCGAGCGCCGTGACATCGGCCTCGATGTCGTCCAGGCGAGCACCGACCGTCACCGCGGTCCCCGACGGGTTCGCGCCCAGCTCGGACACCACGTCGTTGATCGCGCTGTTCGTGGCGTTCACTTCGTCCGCAGTCAGCACCGCGGTCGGCGTGGTGTCCGTGGGCGATGCGCCGTCGACAGCATTCGTCGGCAGGGTGCTCGGAGGGTAGGCCACGGGGACTCCTCGACGTCAGGGGTGGATCAGGACTCGACGGGCGCGGTGGTGACGGTGTAGCCGCCGCTGATCTTCGCCGCGTGGGCCTCGGGATCGAACCCCGACAGGTCGATCGGGGCGGGCGCCTCGGCGGGAACCTCCGGGGCGGACGAGATGCCGGCCGGGGACTCCTCGACGGGCTGGGCGACGGTGTTGCTGCGGGCCATGACGGGAACCTCCGGGGCGAGACGAGAGAAGGCGGCGCCCGATCCGGGTGGCCCAGGGGATGAGCCCGGGCCACCCGGATCAGGTCAGGGGGCGAGGGTCAGGCCGGGTCGTACGCGACGGCCCGAACCCCGGTGATGTCGGTGACTGCGGTCGCCTGGTAGCCCCAGACGCCCATCACGACGCTCTTGACCTGGTACTCGAAGTCCAGGCGCTGCGGCGGGTGGCCCAGCCGTGCACGTCGTTGCGGTCGTACAGCCAGCTCTTCGAGCTGTTCGCGCTGGTCGCGCCGAGCGCCCACGCCGGGACGGCCATGAGCCCGTTGACGTCCAGGGCGGCCCACAGCGAGTCAGCCGAGCCGTCCGTGTTCATCTGCCCGCGGGCAGCGAAGAACGGCCGGTTCTGGGTGTCCTTCGCGTTGAGCAGCGCGGTGTACAGGTCCACCTGCACCTTGAGGTCGCGGAAGCGGAACCCGCCCCGGACGAACTGCAGGGCGCCGAACGCCGAACGCACCGCCGACACCAGGGCCGAGTCAGCCGCCGCGGTCGTGATGGTGATGGTGGTCAGGCCCGCCGACAACCCGTTCAGGGTCGCAGCGATCTTCGACTCCAGCGCCTCACGGTAGTTCCGCTGGATCTGATTCCACAGGATCACGCTGATCTGCGGGTTGCCGCCCTGATCCATGACCTCGCGGTTGATCTCCACGCCGCCCGAGATCGGCGCCGGGGTGATGGTCTGCCCGGTCGTGGTGTACGACCCGTAGGTGGGCTCGCTGCCCTGCGTGTGGTCGGCGACCAGGCCCGAGGCGCTGTTGAACTTCGGCAGCGCGAACGGAGTTGCGTCGGGGATGGTGCCCTTGACGACGCTGTCCCAGATCGGGGTCACGTAGTCCTTCTGATCCACCCACAGATCCGGGCGCTGCCGGGTCGGGTTCAGCTCGTCCACGTCGGTGGTCGCCACCGCGAACGCCTGGCTGGACCATGCCTCCATGAACTTGTTGAGGCGGGTCTGAGCCTCCGGGTCACGGCTGCGGGCAGCCGCGAACACGTCGGTGGAGAAGTCATGCTCGGCGGGGGCGCCACCGAACCGGTACGGCAGGGGCTCACTGACGAACGCGGCGCCGGTCGGCCGGCGGTCGGGGTCGACGAACGCCCGGGCCTCGCCCAGGGCGGTGGCCACATCGGCGGCGAAGGTCTCGGGCATCTGCACCGTGACGTTGACCGGGGGGGCGGTGAACACCTGCGTGGTGCTCGGCTCGGCCGGGGCGGGCGCCGGGGCCTGCGGGGTGGTGACAGAGGCCGTGACGGTGCACGGCGTGCCCGCCGCGTGTTCGTGGCCGCAGATCGTGCACTTCATCGCGGGACTTCCTTCCTGCTGCTGGGTCATCTGGACCTTGGTGATCCGCGCCGAATCGAACGCGGGGAACGGGGTGAGGCTGATCTCACGGAGCGTCGCCTCGGTCACGGTCATGACGTCGGTGTCCGTGTCCAGCTCGTACTTGTGCACGTCGACGCCGACCGACAGGCCCGTGATCGCGCCGTCGTCAGCGAGGACCAGGGCGTCGTCACCGGTTGATGTCTTCGAGATCCGCAGCGACGCCGACATGCCGCCATCCGCGTCGGTCGTCGAGGACACGACACCGACCGGCATCCCGTCGTGCGACAACAGCACCGGCTCAGGGGAACCCATTCGCGCGATCGACCCCGCCCGGAACTGGATGGCGCGCCAGTCGCTCGTCACCTCGCCGTAGGGCACGGCCAGGCCGACGATGGTCCGCTTCTCCAGGTCGACCTTGAACCCGGCCCGGGCCGCAGGGACGTTGAAGGTCACCCGTCCCGGCGCGGCGGTGGGGTCGGCCTCGGGCGCGAGGGCCGCGCTGAACGTGGCGGCGATGGGCAGGTCGCGGTCGCGGTGCATCGGGATAACGTCCCTTCGACTGGCCGCGGCAGCGGCGGGGGGTTCGGCTGGCGCAGCCGGGGGCTCGAGGGCGGCCGGCGGCTCGATCTCGCGGGGCGGCAACCCCTCGTCGGCGCGGACCTCGGCCGGGTCGACCACGCCCTTGTCCAGATAGATCGCCTGCACCGAAGCGCGGGTGGCCGGGTCCGCCTTGAGGTAGTCCGACAGGTCGAACCGGGCCGCGTACCCACGGCGCGTCACGTCGTTCATCGACAGCCGCGAGGTGATGGCCAGCATGTACGGGGCCAAGGTGTCGTTGATCCGGTCGCGCCTACGGTCGGTGATGTTGGCGTAGCTGCGCGACGTCGTGCTGACGCCCAGATCCTCGGGGTCCAGACCCAGAGCGTTCGCGATGTCGAGGCTGGCGCGGGCCTGCAGCTGCACCAGCTGCAGGTCAGCCGGCGACGTAGAACCGGCCTCGTGCCGCTCCAGCCCCGCACCGATGTAGGCGATGGCCCCGGTCTGCCGCGCCATCTTGATATCGAGCAGCGTCTGACGGACCTCGTCCAGGTCAGGATCAGCGTCGTCCTGCGGGGTGTAGTACTCCAGCGGGCGGGGGTGCTCCGCGAACATGGCCGCCGTCGTGTCCAGCAGTGCAGCACGCCGGATCGCCCGACGGCCGGCCACCAGAAGTGGAGGGTTCGGGGAGTCGAACCGGATCATCGACGACTTGGGCACCGCCTTGCCGTCCACCCACACCACCGAGCGGACGTCCACACCGGACGGCAGAGACTGCGCAGCCCGGGCATGCGGTGGGTCCAGACTCACCCGGCCGGGCTCGAGGTGACGCGCCGAGACGGGGAACCCCTGCGCATCGAACGCCAGCACCTGCCACCACGACAGCGCGTCGAAGATCAGATCTTCGACCGTCTGCGCCAGCGTCACCAGGTTCGTGACATCCGGGTCGATCTGCTCCAGCAGTGGCGAGCGCACGACCTTGTTCTCGGCCGCCAGGTAGTGCTGCAGCGGCAGCGTCGCGATCGCACAGATGATGTTCCGGCCACGCAACACCGCCGGGACGTTGAGCGCGAACTCTCGCGTCACCGGCGCGCTGTACGCCGCAGGCCCGGACTGCACCGCCGCCACCTGGGCAGCGATATGCGCATCGACCGGGGACGCCGAGAACTCCTCGGCGGGCGCGTCGGACATCTCCTCGCGCGGCTCGCTCAGACCCCAGTAGACGGCGGTGCGGTGCCAGAAACCGGCCATGCGTCACCGCCTCTCGGGGTCGTTGGGTGGTCAGGCGGGGACGGCGATGACGCCGGAAGCACGTCGCTTGGCGGGCATATGGCGGGCCAGGTGAACAGCCCCGGCAGTCGAATACGCAGCGTCACAATGGCCTGCGCCCTTGCGGGTGAACACCCATCGGTCGCCCTGTGCCTTGCGTTCCGACGTCGTTACATGAGCCGTGAGCAGCGGGTCAGCGGAGTGGACCAGAGTCCCCGCCTCGATCTCCTTCGCCAGCCCCATGCACGCAGCCGGCAGGTCGCCGCGGATCTCTTCGACCTTCACCCCGCGGGGTGGCCAGCCGAACCGCTTCGCCATCGACGCGGCAACCGCAGCGGCCGGACCCGACGGCAGCCAGCCCAGCGCCCGCGGCTTGATCCGTGCCACCGCGCTGGGCAGGTCCCGCTCGAGGTCGGTCACGCACGTCGGCCCGGACCAGGAGGTGACCGGCTCGACGCGCACCCGGCCGTCGTCCTGCACTGCCGCCGCAACGAGGGTGGCGTGCTGGCCGTCGAGCGAGACGTCGAAGCACAGCGCCACCCGAGACCGCAGCGAGTCCAGGTCGCCCGGCTCGAAGCACCGGTTCCACGACTCGGCCGCGACGACGGGGCTCATCGAACGGACGCGCTGACAGAGCACTTCAACTCTGAATACCGGCTCCGGGTCGGTGACCAGCGCCGAGCGGATCGCAGCCTCGGTGACGATCAGGCCGAGGCTCGGATTCGCCTGGACCCACGCCTCTGGGTCGTCGATCGCACAGCCGTCCGGGGCCGACCACTCGAACAGTCCGATTGGATCCTCGGCGTCCGGCTCCTGTGAGAGCGCCGACGCGCGAAGAGAGTTGAGCACCACCGAGTCATCCGACCCGGCGTTCGAGATGCACCACGCCTGGGCGTCGGCGACGGCGGTCATGGCCTTCACCGCGGCCGACCAGGTATGCCACGTCTTCTGCTGCCTGATCTCGTCGAGGATCAGACGGTGGATCGTCAGGCCTCGACCGGCGTCATCGTTGGCCGCTGCGATCTTGTAGCGGGAACCGTCGGTCGTGGTGATGCACTCCTGGCCGTTCGTCTTGCGGACGTCGGCAATGAGTTGCGCCAGTTCAGGATCGGAGCGCAGTAGCTCGAGACAACCGCGCCATGCTTCGGCGGCCGTTTCGAGCTTGGTTGAAAGGCCCATCACCAGCGGCACCTGCTGAACCATCAGCCACCACGCGGCTACGACCTTGAGCAGGCTCGTTTTTCCCGACTGTCTCGCGATGCACGCGAGGACGGTGCGGAATCTGGGGAGGCCGTTCGGTAGCAGTTCCATGCCGTGGACCACGAGCAGCTTCTGCCAGTCGAGCAACGGCATGCCGACCATCTCGGCGAACTCGATGACCGAGAAGCCGAGCGACGTAGCCGGCGTCAGGGCGCACTCACCGCAGATGCACGGACCTGGCGGGCCGGTCACAGCCGGTGGCGTCATCAGCCGCGGGGTGACCTTGCCGAGCAGGGTCACGCTGACCGCCGGCCGTGTCTCCAGCCCCATCCGCCGTGGCCGTCCTGTGCCGCGTGGCACTTCTTGCAGCGCGGCTCATAGTCGGTCGGGTCGGGGCTGATGAGGCACCTGGAGCCGGTGCCGATCCCACCTGCGGGGCGGGCCTTCTCTGCGCCGGCCTTCAGACTCCAGTCCTGGGCTTTGACCCCACAGTCAACACACGAGTGGAGCGACGCCGAGCCGTTCACCTTGCGGACCCGATCGTGAGCGGCGGTGTAGCCGATCTCGTCGTCCGGCTTGGTCCTGTTCGGCATCCTGCCGAGCTCGGCCATCCGCGCGCGGTGCACTTCCCTGTTCGCGCAACCGCAGGACGTGCTGTTGCCGCTCCGCAGATTGTTGGCCTGGACGGAGACCGTCGCGCCGCAGGTGCATGTGCAGGTCCATGCGATTCGGCCGTTCTTGCGGTCAGCCAGGCTCAGGACGGTGAGGCGACCGAAGGTGTGCCCGGTCAGATCGAGGAACTTGGACATCGAGACTCTCCCGTGAGCGTCCGTGAGCTTGCAGCTCGCCCCGCCGCTCACGAAGCGGGGCGAGCTGCGGGCGCGATGCGCCCCCGAGCACGGATCAGGTGCTCGGTGAATCGGTGGGCTTGGACAGCCCATTCCGCAGGGCGGCCAAGCGCGCGCCGGTTGGCGCGGTTACCTGCATTGACTTCCTCGATGCGGGCGCGCCACCGAGATCCCGAAGGACCCCTTGCAGTTGCACGCCGAGCCAGCCGACTGCCTTCTGAACGTTGGCTGCGGCCTCGAACTTCTGGATGCGCTTGATCAGTCCCGGGTCGCCGTCGCACTGCCGAATGAGATCGACGTACTCCTGCTGCAACTCGACCGCGGTCTCGATCTGGTCAGCGATCGCCCGGGCGACGTCGCACATGGCGTAGTCGCTCGGCTCCAGCCAGGACATCTCAGCGATGGTGGCCTCGACCGCGGTCCTGAGGTTGGGCATGGTGCGGGCTGGCGCTTCGACTGCGGCCAGTTTCCGGCGAGGCGGCACGAGGCGCCTCCCCCCACTGGCGACACCA
>JADJPO010000008.1 GCA_016713225.1 Kineosporiaceae bacterium | reverse complement strand
GCCACCGCATCCGCCGCCACCACAGCCCACCTCCGCCGTCCCCACCGGAGGAGCCGCCATCGCCACCGGAGGAGTTGTCAGCACCCGACCCGCTCGATCCACCGAATCGGTGCCAGGTCCAGACCCATGGGGTGTCGGCCGCCGAGAAGGCTGGGCGGCGATGGTCCCGGCAGCCGCCAGCCGCTCGTGCTTGATGTCGGTGGAACAGTCCCAGCCTTCGATCCCCACCCATCCCGCCAGGGCCACGGTCAGCGCCGCGGTGGAGGCGAGGGCGGGGCCGGTCAGGCCGCCTGAGACGGCATGACGATCCCGGAGCCAGGTGAGGCTTGTTGCCAACCGTGGATGCTGGCGGCGCACCACGAGCAGGCGGCACCGTGCCGCCCGCGACCACCGCCAGGGGATCAGCAGCAACCAGCCCACCGGGCTTGTGGTTACCGCCCGGCGATGAGCCGGACCCATGAGGGCCAGGATCGCCACCATCGGCCACACCTGGCGCAAGTGCCCGGCGGCGCACCATCTCGGGGCAGCAGTGCCCCGGCCCGGGTTTCGGCGGTGCCGCAACGCGCGGAGCTGCGTGGCGACCGTGCGATCGGGCAGCCGGTCGCATGGCTCGCCTGCGGTTATCGCCTCGAGGACGGCGTCCTCGAACGGGCCGGCCTCGGTCGGGGCGGGAGGTGGTGGTCAGGCGCACCAGCGGCCGGGTTCGATCGGCCCGATCCGGCCCGACGGCCGCAGTCGCACCACGGCCGTCTTGCGGCACGGGCCGGACCACCGCTGAGATAGGCCAACAGCGTCGGGTCGCCTCGTTCAGCCTGTCCGACGGCCGTTCGGCTAACGCCGAGCCGCGCAACTGGAAGGCGACCGGGCGACCAGGGCGGTGCACGGCGTAGCCGAGCAGGGTAGGTCGGCCCGCTGATTCCCAGGTGTTCGTCATGACTCTCACCGTCCGATCCCCGTGATCCCCGATGGTCGGGCCGCGAAGTACCCCCGTGCAACGCCGTGATGGGCAGCTGGTTTCCCCTGACCCGCGCGTTCAGTGCGACAGCGGCGGCAGCTTGCGGTGGGCCAGCCAACGACCGGCGACCTCGGCCACCGTGCCTTGGTGAACCGGGGTCAGGTGTTTGACGAACTTTGGGGGACCAGGCCGTAGCGGTGCGCGGTGGTCCAACCGTGCAGGGCATCGAAGAACGGGCCGTCGCCCATGGCGGCCCGCAGCGCGTGCAACGTCAGCGCTGTCAGGTAGACCCGATCGTCGAACATGAGCCGTCCCGGGTCGGCCAACAGCAGGTCCTGGGGCAGCTTGGCCAGGCGGGGCATGGTGGGTCCGCGCGGGCTTGCCGGCGCTCGGCCCGCCGCCGCCCGCGACCACAGCCACTCGCTGTAGCAGGCGAAGCCCTCGTGCAGCCAGATGTCACGCCAGTGCGGAGGCCGTCAGCGAGTTGCCGAACCACTGGTGGGCCAACTCGTGGGCCACCAGGCGTTCGTTCCTCCCACCCGGCGACGGCGTGGTTGGCCCCAGCTCGACAACCCCTGCGCCTCGAGCGGGATCTCCAGCTCGTCGTCGGTGATCACCGCGCGGTAGCTGCCGAACGGGTACGGCCCGAACAGGTCCGCGAACGTGGTGAGCATCTGGCCCTGCCGCGCGAACGCCGTCCCGGTACCGACCTTGACCCGGCGCGGGTGCACCAGCTGCACGCCCACCTTGGCGCCGGCGGCCTTCACCACCGAGATCGGTCACCGTGTAGCGGCCGATCTGCACGCTCATCAGATAGCTCGACGTCGGCTCGCGCTGCTCGTAGGTCCAGGTCGTGGACCCGCCGCGGGTGCGTCGTCCGGTCAGTTCGCCAGAGGCGCTCACCTGGTAGGCCTCGGCGGTGGACAGGGCCAGCCGGTAGCTCGCCTTGTCGTCCAGCCGGTCGTTGCACGGGAACCAGGACGGCGCGCCGTGCGGTTGCGAGCCGACCAGGACGCCGTCGGTCAGCTCCTCCCAGCCGGCGGCACCGTCGATGCCCATCATCGGTGTCGGCTTGCCGGAGTAGGTGATCCGGACGGCGAACTCGGCCCCGCTCTGGCGTTCCTCGCGCAGCCGGACGACGAGCCGCCCGCCGCGATGCGTGTGGCGGGCCGGGGTTTTGCCGTCGACGAGCACCTTGCCGACGTGCAGTCCGGCCAGGTCGATCGCCAGCTCACGCACCGCCTCGAGCGCGCCCGCACGGTCAGCGTCGCCGTGCCCGCGAGGTGGTTGGTGGGCACCTTGTAGGTCAGCTCGAGGTCGTAGTGCCGGACGGCGTAGCGCCGGTCCCCGTGGCCGGGGACGTAGTCACGCTGGGGCATCGGTACCTCCGGATTCGGCGAATCCGCTGCCGCCCACAGTGCGCTGACGGGTGTGGCCCAGACGCGGTCGCCGAGCCGTGCGGAGAGTTGCCCCGTGTAGAGCACCAGACCCATGGCGAATCGGTCGCCGAGGCGATCGCGTAGGAAACGCAGTCCCTTGCCATCGGTCTGGTTGACGCTGGTGGCCGACTTGACCTCGATGCCGATCACGCTGCCATCGGATCGCTCGAGCAGGAGATCCACCTCGATGCCAGAGCGGTCACGGAAATGGGCCAGGTTCACGGGTTCGTCGATCAGACCAGCCTGTTGGGCCACCTCCGCCAGGACGTAGCTCTCCAGGAACCCGCCAGCCAGGGCGCTCCCGGCCAGACGCCGACCATCGAATCCGAGGGACGCCACGGCGAGACCGGTGTCGACCACGTGCATCTTGGGTCGACGTCCAACCTTGCTCGAGACGCCGATGGTCCAGCTGGGTAGCTCACGCAGCAGGTGGACATGGCGCAGCAGGTCGAGGTAGGCCGCGGTCGTGGTGGTCGACAGCCCCAGCTGCTGCGCGATCGTGGACCGCGCGATGATGTCCGATGTCTGTTCGGCGACAAGGCGGTACAGGCGCGGCAGCACTCCGGGGGTGGCGTGCATCAGCCAGCTGGGGGATGTCGCGTTCGGCCACCGAGGCGAGGTAGCTGGCGAACCAGCGTCGTCGTGCGGCGCTTCCGCTTGGCGGAGCGCCGCCGGGTAGCCGCCGGCGGCCACCAACTGAAAATAGTCGGCGCGAGTGAGTTTCGAGCGGGTGGCAGGCACCGCGTTGCCGGCGAGCAAGGCGGGGATGAGCCGAGTGGGAGCCCTCAGTAGCTCACCTGCGCCGAGTGGCGGCAAGACCAGGCGGTGAGCGCGACCGGTCAGGGTTTCGCTGCCGGTCGGTAACAGGCAGGCACTGACCGAGCCCGCGAGCAGGAATCGTCCGGGGGAGGATCGGGCATCGACCGCTCGCTTGATCGCCGACAGGACCGCGGGAGCTCGCTGGAACTCATCGATGACGACGAGGCCGTCCTGGGCCAGGGCGAACTCCGGGTCCTCCCGGACCACCGAGGCCACGCCGTCGTCGTCCAGATCGATAACGTGCGCGGATCGAGTCTGGGCGATCTGTCGAATGATCGTCGACTTACCCGAGCCGCGGGGTCCCTCGATCAGGAGGGCGGCTCCTCGGCGAGCAAGGTGTGGAGGACGGCCTCGGCGTCCCGGCGGATCAGCGTGCTGATAGCCGGCTCGATGTCAACGCACCGCCCTCCGGCCATCCCGTGTCCAAGAGAGGAATCGTCCTGAAGTTAGTGCATGAATCGTCCGATGTCTAATGGCAGAATCGTCCGAGGTCTAGTGCACAAATCGTCCCGTGATCGTTTGAGCTCACAGTCGCTCCAGCGCGCGGCGCAACTCGCTGAGGTAGCCCAGTTCGCTGGTCACGGTCAGCACGACGTCCTCGTCGATAACGGACGCCACGTGCTCGGCGAGCGAGGCCCGGCCAGCCTCGCGCGGCGCGCGGCCCCCCACGGCGGTGAGTCGGCGGCCCAGGACGGCGAGCAGCGCACCGATCGCCGCGCCGCCGACCGCGAGCAGACTGGGCAGCGGGATGTCGCGCCAGCGGGGGGTGGGCGGCGGCGGGAACTGCAGCCACGCCAGACCCCACAACACCAGCAGCCAGACCAGACCGGCCAGCAGCGCCGCGGCGGCGGCCCACTGCACGCCGATCACCCGCCACCAGCGCGGCGGGTCGAGGTGCAGATCGGTGAGCCCGGCGGCCTCGTCCAGGGCATCCGGCAGACCGGCACGGGTGCCCTCGACCACCGACTCCAGCCGCAACCGCGCCACCTCGGGCAGGCCGCGGCCGACGTCCTGACCCAGGTGACGCAGCGACTCCTCCAGCCGGGCCACGGCCAGCGGGTTGGCGGCGATCGCCGTCCGGCGGACGGCGACCCCCTCGCGCAGCCCGGCACTCGGCGCCGGTGCGGCGGCGTCCGGACGCCGGGTGCTCAGTCCCAGCCGAGCCAACGGGTCGGGCTTGGCCTTGCGGATCCAGCGCAGCAGCGGCCAGCCGACGGCGAGCGAACCGCGATGCCGGTACGAGCCGGCCACGGCCGCCTCGGCTGGCGCCGCCGGCGGCCTCGGTGGCCGCGAGGACCACCCGGTCTCGCGCCGCCGGGCTCACCGAGCGATCGGCCAGCCCGGCCAGGGACGAGGTGAGATCCGTGGCCAGCCAGTCGATGTCGGCATCGATGCGGGTGACGATGGCGCGGCGCTCGGCGACCCGGGCGGTCAGTTCACGGCGCAATGCCTCCACGCCCTCGCCCGTGGTGGCCGAGGTCGGGATCACCCGGACCTCGCTCAGGCCGTCCTCGGCGAGCAGCCGGCCGAGGTGGGCGACGGTGCCCGCGCGCGCCTCGGCGTCCAATCGGTCGATCTGGTTGAGCAGCACCATGGTGACCGCGCCGTGGCCGCCGAACTGACGCAGGTAGCCCTCGTGCAGCGCGGCGTCGGCGTACTTCTGCGGGTCGACCACCCAGGCGAAGACGTCGACCACCGCGACCAGCCGGTCGACCTCGGCCCGGTGGGCGATGACCTTGGAGTCGTGGTCGGGCAGGTCGAGCAGCACCAGTCCGGTCAGGTCCCCACCCTCGTGGCGCTGCCGGTTGGGGATGTCGAGCCAGTCGAGCAGGTCCTGCGCGCCGTCGCCGTAGACGGCAGCCAACGGGGACGACGTGGTCGGTCGACGCATCCCGGTGGTCGCCCACTCGGTGCCGGTGATGGCGTTGAACAGCGAGGACTTGCCGCTGCCGGTGGCCCCGGCCAGCGCCACCACGGTGTGGCTGGTGCCGTGCCCGAGCCGCTCGGAGGCGGTCTGCGTGGTGGTGCGGATCCGGGCCAGCACGGCCTCGTCGAGCCGGCCCTCGCCGAGGTCGGCGATGTCGTGCAGCGCCCGCAGCCGACGGCGAAGCTGGTCGACGTCACCGGTGGGGGAGCCCTGCGGTGTGGGGGTGCGGCGGATCATGCCCGGCCTCCTGCGGCGCTGCCCCGCGCCAGGGCATCGGCCAGCGCGTCCAGTCGCGCCGGAGCTTCGGCGTCGATGCCGAGTGAGGCCACCGCCGTCCGGTAGCGCTCGGCCTCGTCGTGGTAGACCGCCGCCACCCGGGAGTCCAGCGCTTCGCGCGCCTGGTTCGCCAGGGTGCGGATCGCCTGGTCACCGAGCAGGGCCTCGAGCAGGGTGTGACCCACCGCGCTGGCCCCGCCGGCGACGGCGGCCTCGGCACCGGTGAGCCCGCCGGTGTGGGCGAACACCACCATCATCACCACGGCGGCCACGCCGTTGACACCGAGCGAGAGCACCCGGGCGGTCGACTTGCGATCGCCACCGACGTTGCGCACCAGCTCGAGCAGCTCGCCCTGCCAGGCCCGGACGGCGGCCGCGGCCCGGGAGTCCAGCTCGGCGGAGGAGCGGGCGAGCCGGCCCTGGACGTCTGCGGCGATCAGCCGGTCGCCACCCGGTCGGGCGCGCCAGCGGGATGCCACGTCCGCGGCGGCGGCGTCACCATGGGTGCGGATCAAGGGTCTGGACGACGTGCTCGACCGCCTCGGTGAACTCGGCGTGGGTGCGGCGGCGTCCGGTGAGCAGGCCCGCCACCTGGTCGCGCAACTTGCTCAGCCCGGTGCGCAGCTGGCGGAACAACTCGCCGGTGCCGAGCAATTCCTCCCACCGCGCCAACACCTCGCCGCGCAACAGCGCGCCGGCGTCGATGTCCTTGCGCACCGTGGTCAACGCGTCGGCGTAGGCGGCGTCGACGTCGCCGAGCAGCTTCTGGCCGATCTGCACCTGCTCGTCGACGGCCGCGGAGACCGCGTGGGTGCGGGCGGCGAGGTCGGCCAGGGCGCCCTGCAACGAGCGGCGGATCGAGGCGGCCCGGGCCTCGTGATCGGCACCGAGCCGATCGAGCCAGTCCCGCAGCGGGGCGGCCTCGCCGGCGGGCAACCGGCCTTCGACCAGCGGCTGCTCGGTGACGGTGATGACGGGGGTCTCCGGCAGCCCTTCCTCGGCCAGCATCTGGCTCAGATGCGCGGCGAGCGCCTGGGGCGCCCTCCGGCGGGGTCCGGTTCATCACGATCACCAGTGGGGTGCCGCGACGGCGTGCCGAGCGCAGGAAGTCCCACGGGACGGCGTCGGCGTAGCGGGCCGCGGTGGTCACGAAGATCCACAGGTCTGCGGCGGCGAGCAGGTCGGCGGCCAGCTCGCGGTTGGCCACCGAGACCGAGTCGATGTCGGGGCTGTCGAGCAGCGCCACCCCGTCCGGGACGGCGTCACTGGCGACCAGCCGCAGCTCGCGGTGCCCCTTCGCCTCGCCCTCTCGAGCACCCGGGCCAGGTTGGGCAACACGTGCCCGGCCTGGAACCACGCGGCGTCCACCGGGTCGTGCACCAAGACCGGGGCCATCGTGGTGGGCCGCAGGTAGCCGGGGCGGGTGACGTCGGCGCCGAGCACGCTGTTGGTCAGCAGCGACTTGCCCGATCCGGTCGAGCCGCCGATCACCACCAGCGCCGGGGCCTCGAGGTTGCCGAGGCGGGGCAGCACGTGGTCGTCGAACTCGCGCACCATCGCGGCGGCGTCCCGGCCGGCAGCCGTCGCGCCGGGCAGCGCGGTGTCCAGGTGCAGCGACGCGAGTGCGCCGCGCAGCTCGACGGCCGTCTGCTGCAGGCCCGCGATGTCGGTGGTCATGATGGTGCGACGCTATCCGAACGCTCGCCTGCCGGAAGGCGATCCGTCATCGACCCGCGTCCCGGACGAAGCTCAGAGCGGTGTCCAGCAGGATGCGGTCGGCCGTGAGGAACGCGAGGCCCTCGCACCTGGCCTGGGTGAGCAGCATGCGGTCGAACGGGTCTCGATGGGGCAGCGAGGTCCCGTCGAGGGCCTGGGTGTGCCGCTGCCGGATGGGGAGTTCGCTGAACCCGGCGTCCTGGATGCGTTGCTCGAGGTCGGCAGGGCAGTCCAGCTTGCCCAGCAGACGCTTGATCTGGAGTTCCCACGAGGTCGCTGCCGAGACGTAGGCCGTCGTGGTCGGATCGAGCAGCAGGCCCCGGGACTGCGGACCGAGGCGGGTGGCGTCGTCCAGCGCCCACAGCAGGA
This sequence comes from Kineosporiaceae bacterium, assembly GCA_016713225.1. NCBI lineage: Bacteria > Bacillati > Actinomycetota > Actinomycetes > Kineosporiales > Kineosporiaceae > Kineosporiaceae bacterium. The sequence continues at coordinate 35,908 of JADJPO010000008.1, read as the reverse complement.
CGTGACTGTCCATCAGGATCGAGGTCATGAGCCCTCGAAAGCGGCAATGATCTCGTCGTCCGGGGTGTCGAACGTGGCGTCGTCGTAGGACAGCTGCCCCTTCAGCGTGCCCAGCCGCAGCGGTTGCCTGCTGTGGGGCACCAGATCGGCGATCGGCTTGCCGGCCCGGGCGATGGTGATCGATTCCCCGGCCTCGACCCGTTCGAGCAGGCGGGAAAGATGCGTCTTGGCCTCGTGAATGTTCACCACATCGTCCACGTCGCCATGGTTGCAGTCGAACTGGACTAAGTCTAGTCCGGTTGGCGTCTGGTCCGGCGTCCCGTCCGGTCAGCCGTCCGGTCAGGTCTGTCCCCAGGGGGCGATCGGGTTGCCGATCCAGCGGGTCTTGTCGGGCACCGACTCACCGCGCATCACCAACGAGACCGGGCCGACGGTGGCGTGGCGGCCGATCACGGCGGCAGGCAGCACCACGCCGTTCGGACCCAACGTCGAGCCGACACGCAGCGTCACGGTGTCCATGCTCAGCACCCGGTCGTGGAACAGGTGGGTCTGGACGACGCAGCCCCGGTTGACGGTCACGCCGTCCCGCAGGTCGATCAGGTCGGGTTCGGGCAACCAGTAGGTCTCGCACCACACCCCGCGCCCGACCTTGGCACCCAGGGTGCGCAACCAGGCGTTCAGCACCACGGTGCCGGCGGTGGCCCGGGCGAACCAGGGCGCCGCGAGCACCTCGATGAAGGTGTCGGCCAACTCGTTGCGCCAGACGAAGCTGCTCCAGAGCGGGTGGTCGCGCCGCGAGACCCGGCCCACCAGAAGCCATTTCGCCACGGTGGCGATGAGCGCCGCGAGGGCCCCGGCGGTCATCAGCACCAGGCCGCCGGCGGCCAGTGCGATCCACCACCCGGCGTCCTGCACGATCGACGTCATGACCGCCACCACGGCGACGACCAGCGCGGCGTGCAGCCAGAGCGGCACCAACCGGCACAGTTCGACCAGCGCCCGGGCCACCCGCAGTCGGGTCGGCGGATGGAAGGTGCGGGCGTCGTCCTGGCGTGAGGCGCTGCGCCGCAACAGGGCCGGGGGGCTGCCGATCCAGGAGGTGCCGGCCTTGGCCACCGTGCGCTGCGGGGCGGCCGAGAGCACCGCCACCAGACCGTGTTTGGGCACCTTGCGACCGGGGGCGGCCATGCCCGAGTTGCCGACGAAGGCGTGTTTGCCGACCTTGACCGGTTCGACCCGCAGCCACCCGCCGCCCAGTTCGTAGCCACCGATCAGAGTGTCGTCGGCCAGGAATGCGCCCTCGGCGACGCTGGTCAGCGCGGGGATCATCAGCACCGTCGACGCCTCGACGTCCGGGCCGATCCGGGCGCCGAGCGCCCGCAACCACACCGGGGTCAGCGTGCTGGAGTACAACGGGAACAGCCAGGTGCGCGCCTCGTCCAGCAGCCGCACCGTCGACCAGGCCTGCCAGGCGATGCGGCCCTGCACCGGGTAGGCCCCCGGGCGCAACCCGACGCCGAACCCCCGGGTGAGCAGCCAGACCACCAGTGCCAGCACCACGATCGCCACCAGGACGCCGAGCGGCAGCCAGGCCAGCGCCGTCCGAACCGCCTCACCCCAGCTCTCGCTCGATCGCAGCGCGGGCCAGGCCGGGATCAGCCCGGCGAGGACGGCGAGCACCGGCAGCAACCCGATCACCAGCGAGGCCACGGTGTAGGCCACCAGCCACGTGGCGCGATTGGGCGGGCGGGTGTCGTGATACGGCCCGCGGGCCGGGCCGATCCGTTGCGCCGGAGCACCGGACCAGAACTCACCCCGCGGCACGATGCCGAACACGGCGGAACCGGGGGCGATCTCGGCATCGGCGCCGACGTGGGCGCCGGGTGCCAGGGTGCTGCGGGCACCGACCCGGGCTCGCTGACCGACCGCCACTCGGCCGATGTGCAGCCGGGACCCGTCCAGCCAGTACCCGGCCAGGTCGACCTCGGGTTCGATCGCGCAGCCGGCGCCCAGGGTCATCAGGCCGGTGACCGGGGCGACCGAGTGCAGGTCGACGTCCTTGCCGACCCGGGCCCCGAGCAGCCGGGCATACCAGCGCATCAGCACGGCGCCCGTGAGGTTGGCGGCGCCGAGTTCGTCGACCAGTCGCTCGGCCAACCACAACCGCAGGTGTACCCGGCCACCGCGCGGGTAGTTGCCCGGCCCGATGCCGGCGAGCACGATCCGGGCGCCGATCCCGGCCAGCAGCATCCGCCCCGGCGGCAGCAGCAACAGCGCCCAGCCCAGGCCGATCCACCACCAGGAGGCCACCGGTGCCCAGGTGACCCCGAGGCCGTGGGCCAGGGTCGTCCCGGCGGCGATCCAGACCAGCCAGCGGGCGCCGGCGATGGTGCGCAGTGGCCAGGTGGCCACCACCTGCCCGACCTGGGTCTTCAACGGCACCGGGGGCACGTCGGCGTTGAGCCGAGCGGTCGGGGTGGCCATCTCGTCGAGGTGACGGGCCATGGCCGCCAGCGAGGGGTGCTCGTAGATGTCGGCGACGGTGATCTCGGGGTGGGTGCTGCGCAGCAGCGAGACCATCTGTGCCGCGGTCAAGCTGCCGCCACCGAGGTCGAAGAAGTCGGCGTCGACGTCGGCGATCCTGGCCCCGAGCACCTCGCGCCAGAGCTGGGCCAGGCGGGCCTGGGTGCCGCGCAGGTCGAGACCGTCATCGTCGTCGTCCGCCTCGACCAGAGGCCAGGGCAGCGCGTCCCGGTCGATCTTGCCGCTGGTGCGGGTGGGCAGATCCTCGACGACGGCCAGGCGCGGCACCAGGGCTGCGGGCATGTCCCGGCGCAGCACCGCCGTGGCGGCGGCGACGTCGAAGGTGTCGTCGACGGTCAGGTAGCCGACCAGGATCGCGTTGCCGGACGCCGTGCGGCGCACCGCGGCGGCGGCCGCGCTGACCCCCGGCAGGCCCAGCAGTGCGCTGTCGATCTCGCCGAGTTCGATCCGCCGACCGCCGACCTTGACCTGTTCGTCGGCGCGGCCGCCGAACAGCAACCCGGTGCCGTCGAACCGCACGATGTCCCCGCTGCGGTAGGCGCGTTCCCAGCCCAGGGAGGGCATCGGGGCGTACTTCTCGGCGTCCTTGGCGGCGTCGAGATAGCGGGCCAGACCGACCCCGCCGATGATCAGTTCGCCGCTCTCGCCGTCCGGCACCGGGTTGCCCTCGCGGTCGACGACGGCCAGGTCCCAGCCGTCCAGCGGCAGCCCGATCCGTACCGGCGGTTCACCGGTCAGCTGGGCCGCGCAGGCGACCACGGTGGCCTCGGTGGGGCCGTAGGTGTTCCACACCTCGCGGGTCGGGGTGGCCAGCCGGGCGGCCAGCTCGGGCGGGCACGCCTCGCCGCCCAGGATCAGCAGCCGCACCCGGGCCAGGGCGTCGGCCGGCCACAACGCCACCAGGGTCGGCACCGTCGAGACCACGGTGATGTCGTTGGCCGTCAGCCAGGGGCCGAGGTCCATGCCGCTGCGCACCAACGAACGCGGCGCCGGCACCAGCGCGGCTCCGTAGCGCCAGGCCAGCCACATCTCCTCGCACGAGGCGTCGAAAGCCACCGACAGCCCCGCCATCACCCGGTCGTCCGGGCCGATCGGGGACTGCTGCAGGAACAGGTGTGACTCGGCGTCCACGAAGGCGGCCGCGTTGCGGTGGGTGACCGCCACGCCCTTGGGCTTGCCGGTCGAGCCGGAGGTGAAGATCACCCAGGCGTCGTCGTCCGGCGTGGGGTCGGGATCGATCGGGGCGGCGTCGAGCCGGCGCGGCGTGATGGTCAGGTCGTTGCCGATCACCGCGGCCACCTCGGCCTCGCCGAACACGGTGCGGGCCCGCTCGTCCGGGTCGTCGGCATCCACCGGCACGTAGGCGGCGCCCGCCAGCAGCGTGCCCATGATCGCGACGTACAGATCGGTGGTGCCCGAGGCGATCCGGATGCCGACCTTGTCGCCGCGGCCGACCCCGAACGCGGCCAGTTCGGTCGCGAGGTCGTCGGCCTGCTCGGCGAACTCGGCATAGGTCAACACGAGGGCGCCGTTGTCCAGGGCGGGCTCGTCGGGCACCTCGGCCACGGTGCGCCGGAAGATGTCGACCAGGGTGCGGGGCGCGGCCGCTCGGTCGGCGCGACGCAGGGGCATGGCGGTCAGTATGGCGCTCGGGCGCGGTACCGGCAGGTGCCCCTGCGAGAATGCTCCGCGTGACCCCCTTGACCATCGGCCCCCACCGGATGCGTACCCCGGTGGTCCTGGCGCCGATGGCGGGTATCACCAACCAGGCCTACCGGCGGCTGTGCCGCGAGCAGGCGGCGCTGGGCGGCGGGGACGGGGTCTTCGTCAGCGAGATGGTCACCTCGCGCGCACTGCTGGAGCGCAACGACGAGTCGATGCGGCTGATCGCCCACGACGCCGACGAGTCGCCGCGGTCGGTGCAGCTCTACGGGGTGGATCCGGGTGTCGTGGCGGCCGCCGTCCACCTGCTCGTCAGTGAGGACCGGGCCGACCACATCGACCTGAACTTCGGCTGCCCGGTGCCCAAGGTGACCCGCAAGGGCGGCGGGGGAGCACTGCCGTGGAAGCTCGGCCTGTTTCGCGAGATCGTGGCACGGGCGGTGGCGATGGCCGCCCCGGCCGGGGTTCCGGTGACGGTCAAGATGCGCCTGGGGATCGACCCCGAGCACCTGACCTACCTGGACGCCGGCCGGATCGCCGAGGCCGAGGGAGTGGCTGCCGTGGCGCTGCACGCGCGCACCGCCGCCGACTACTACGCGCCCAGTGCCGACTGGACGGCGATCGCCCGGCTCAAGGAGGCGGTGACGACCATCCCGGTGCTCGGCAACGGTGACATCTGGTCGGCGGCCGATGCCCTCGACATGGTGCGTCGCACCGGCTGCGACGGGGTTGTCGTGGGCCGGGGCTGCCTGGGCCGGCCGTGGCTGTTCGCCGATCTGGCGGCGGCCTTCGCCGACCCGTCTGCCGGGCTCGCCCCCACCCTGACCGAGGCTCGGCCCGCCCTCGGCGTGGTGCTGGCGACCATGCGCCGCCACATCGAGGTGCTGATCGAGCACTACGCGCAGGTCTACCCGGACGACGCCGAGCGACGGGCCTGCCGCGACATCCGCAAGCACATCGCCTGGTACCTCAAGGGATATGCGGTCGGACACGACGTCCGCGGTGCCCTGGCCCTGGTGTCGACGCCGGCCGAGTTCGACCGGATCACCGCGACGCTGGACGGCGCCCAGCCGCACCCGGGTGGACCGGCCGAAGGACCGCGCGGACGCACCGGATCGGCGCGGCGGGTCAGCCTGCCGGACGGCTGGCTCGACAGCCGAGAGCTCGACGCAGCCGACGTCGCCGCGGTCAGCCAGGCCGAGTTGTCGGTGTCCGGTGGTTGAGTCTGAGCATGGTTGAGTCCATGTCGGGCTACGGCCCGGACGACGTCGCGCGGTGGGCGAAGGAGAGCCCCAAGAACCCCGGGCGCGGCGCCTTCGCACGCGATCGGGCGCGCGTCGTCCACTCGTCGGCGTTGCGCCGGCTGGCGGCCAAGACCCAGGTGGTCGAACCCGACACCGACGACTTCGTCCGCAACCGGCTGACCCACAGCCTCGAGGTGGCTCAGGTCGGCCGCGAACTCGGCCAGGCGCTGGGGTGCGACGGCGACGTGGTCGACACCGCGTGCCTGGCGCACGACCTCGGGCATCCGCCGTTCGGGCACAACGGTGAGGACGCCCTGGACGCCATCGCCGCCGGCTTCGGCGGGTTCGAGGGCAACGCCCAGACGCTGCGCGTGCTCACCCGGCTCGAACCGAAGGTGATCGACCCCGAGAGCGGCGCCGGGGCGGGTCTGAACCTGACCCGAGCCACGCTGGATGCCTGCACCAAGTACCCGTGGGGCCGCGGCGAGGCGCCCACCGCCGGCTCGGGAAAGTTCGGCGTCTATGCCGACGACCGGGCGGTGTTCGCCTGGCTGCGTTCCGGGGCACCCGCGCCCCACCGCCGCTGCATCGAGGCCCAGGTGATGGACCTGGCCGACGACATCGCCTACAGCGTGCACGACGTCGAGGACGCCGTGGTCGGCCGCCGCCTCGACCTGGGCCGGCTCGGCGAGGTCGACCAGGTCGATCGCCTCGCCGAGCAGGTGCGGTCCTGGTACCTGCCGGATGCCGCCGACGGCGAGGTCGCCGCCGCCCTGCACCGGCTGCAGGCGATGCCCACCTGGGTGAGTTCCTACGACGGCAGCCGACGGGCGTCGGCCGCCCTGAAAGACCTGACCAGCCAGCTGATCGGGCGGTTCGCCCGGGACGTCGAGCGGGCCACCCGGGCGCAGACCGCCCCGGTCACCGGCGGCAGCCGACTCACCCGGTACGCCGCCGACGTCGTCGTGCCGCGTGAGACCTGGTGCGAGATCGCCACGCTGAAGGGCATCGCCGCGGTGTACGTGATGACCACGGCCGAGCGTCAGCCGCTCTACGCCCGTCAGCGTGAGCTGCTGGCCGAGCTCTACGAGATGGTGCTCGACCGGGCCCCGGAGGCGCTGGAACCGGCGTTCGCCGCCGACTGGACCCAGGCCGCCGTCCAGCCCGCTGCGGACGACGTGCGACGACGGGTCGTGATCGACCAGATCGCCTCGCTCACCGATGCGGGGGCCGTGCGCTGGCACGCCGCGTTGCGGCGAGGGCGAGCCTGAGGGTGAGCGCGCTCAGCTGGCCAGTTCGGTGAGCTCGGCCAGGAAGTCGTCGATGGCGTCCAGGTCTTCGGGCTGCAGGCCGTACCGCGAGCTGGGCGCGACCAGCAGCGCCGGCAAGCCGGCGGCGTCGAGCCGCTCGAGGGCCGGGCCGTCGTCCGGGATGGCGTCGTCGTCGGTCCAGATCAGCGGGCGCTGCTCGACCTCGACCACGTGCAGCGCGGCCTCCACCTTGCGGGCGACGGAGGCCTCGGCGTCCACCACGTCGACCCCGCCGAACGCGGTGGTCAGCGGCGGCAGGTGCAGCAGCCGTTCGACCTGGGCGATGTGGTCGACCCAGGTGGTCGCCCACCGCACCTCGACGCCCCCGCTGTGGTGCAGTGCGGCGATCCGGCGGGCCAGCGTGGGAGCCCAGCGCAGCAGGTAGCGGTTGCCGTGGACGAACGCCTGACCCTGATCGGGCGTCTCACCCCAGCCGGGCATCGCGGCGTTCAACACGCCGTCGACGTCCAGCAGCCAGACCGGGCGAGGGTCGGGGGCGAATGTCACGAAGAGGAGTCTGTCCTACTCGAGTGGGCTCGTGCAGGCAACTGGGCATATCGGCGCGGTTCGTGTCGGGCGTGAGACCTAGACTCACGCCCGTGAGCTGCGCGTCGTCCGGGAGGTGCCGCCGGTGAAGATCCGGCGCGAGGACGTCGAGCACGTCCGCGAACGGTCGCGCATCGAGGACGTCGTCGCGGAGCATGTCACGCTGCGCGCAGCCGGGGTCGGCTCCATGAAGGGGCTGTGCCCGTTCCACGACGAGAAGACCCCCTCGTTCCACGTGCGGCCCCAGGTGGGCATGTGGCACTGCTTCGGCTGTGGCGAGGGCGGCGACGTCATCGACTTCGTCCAGAAGGTCGATCATCTGGCCTTCGCCGAGTCGGTCGAGCGGCTCGCTGCGCGGCTCGGTTACGAGGTGCACTACGAGGACGACGACGGCCGGGCCTCCAGCGCGCGCCGCGAGGGTGCCGGGCAGCGCCAGCGACTGGTCGAGGCCCACCGGGTGGCGATGCAGTACTACGCCGAACAGCTCGCGACGTCCCCCGATGCCCTGGCCGGGCGGACCTTCCTGATCGAGCGGGGCTTCGACCGGAGCGCGGCCGAACAGTTCGGCATCGGGTTCGCACCGCGCTCGGGCGAGGCGCTGTTGCGCCACCTGCGCGGACGCTCGTTCACCGAGGAGGAGCTGGTCGCCTCGGGGCTGGCCGGGCGAGGGCAAAGGGGGTTGTACGACCGATTCCGGGGGCGGCTGCTGTGGCCGATCCGGGACGTCGCGGGTGACGTGGTCGGCTTCGGGGCGCGGCGGCTGTTCGACGACGACCGGATCGAGGCCAAGTACCTCAACACCCCCGAGACACCCATCTACAAGAAGTCGCACGTGCTCTACGGCGTCGATCTCGCCAAGAAGGCGATCGCCCGTGACCGGCAGGTCGTGGTGGTCGAGGGCTACACCGACGTGATGGCCTGCCACCTGGCGGGCGTGGGCGGGGCGGTGGCCACCTGTGGCACGGCCTTCGGCGAGGACCATCTGCGCATCGTGCGGCGGTTGCTGGGCGACGAGGCCGGCAAGGGCAGTATCGACCTGATCAGCAAGACCTTCTCGCGCTCGGTGGTGTTCGTCTTCGACGGGGACGAGGCCGGGCTCAAAGCCGCCCAGCGGGCGTTCGGCGGTGACCAGAACTTCGCGGCCCTGACCTACATCGCCGTCGCGCCGGATGGCATGGACCCGTGCGAGCTGCGCCAGGCCCACGGCGACGAGGCGGTGGCCGCGCTGGTGGCCGCGCGGCGTCCGTTGTTCGAGTTCGCGATCCGGGCCACGCTCGAGCATCTGGACCTGTCGACCGCGGAGGGTCGGATCCAGGGGCTGCGGGCGGCGGCGCCGGTGGTCGCGCGGATCCGGGACGCCTCGTTGCGTCCGGAGTACGCCCGTCAGCTCGCCGGATGGCTCGGCATGGACGTCGAGCAGGTGACGCGGGCGGTCCGCCGGGGCTCCGGCTCCGGCCCGGGCTCGGGGTCGCGGGACCGGCCGGGCCGCGGCGGGGCGCGTCGCGGCCCCGACCCCCGCGACCCGGTCGCCATGGCCGAGCGTGGGGCGCTGGAGTGCATGCTGCAGGTGCCGAACCTGGTGCCCGAGGACATCGCCGACGGGCTGGGGGAGAACGCCTTCGAGGTGCCGGCCTATCGGGCGGTGCACCACGCAGTGCGCTCGGCGGGGGGCATCGCGACGGCGAAGACGCTGTCGGTGCACGCCTGGCTCGACCGGGTGCGCGAGGAGGCGCCCTCGGTGATCCACAACCTGATCACCGAGATGGCCGTCTCACCGGTGCCGTCGGACGGTGAGGAGAGGCTGGCCCGGTACGCCGCCGATCTGGTGATCCGGGTGGCCGAGGTCGACATCAGCCGCGTGATCAGCAATCTGCGCAGCCAGGTGCAGCGCATGACCGAGGACGACCCGGCGCACGCCGAGGCCTACCTCGAGCTGCTGGCGGCCGAGTCGCGGCGCCGGGCGTTGCGCGACCTGCGTACCGGTGGTTCGTAGCCCAGAAGATCATGGCCGCCGACTCGTAGGCTGACGGTATGCGCCTGTTGCCTCGCCGCCGCCCCACGATGCCGGACGACGCCCGGCAGGCCGTCGGTCTCGAACCGGGGGAGCGGGTGCTCGCCTGGTCGGAGCTGGTCGGCGGGGGATACGCCGCGGCGACAGCCGCGCGGCTGCACGTGCTCACCCCCTATGGCAAGCAGTTCGTGCGCACCTGGGTCGAGGTCGACCACGTCGCCTGGGACGACGAATCGCGCACCCTGGCGGTCTGGTGGGTGGGTTCGAGACAGGCGATCGGCCTGGAACCGGTCGAGGCCTCGTTCCTCCCGGAGACGGTCTACGAGCGGTTGCGGGCCTCGATGATGCTGACCCGTGAGGTCGGGCTGCCCGGAGGCCGTCGAGCCACCCTGGCCCTGCGCCGCGATGCCGCAGGCGTCGTGACCTGTCAGGTCAACCTGCCCGCAGATGCCTCGGCCGACGACCCCGCGGTGGCGGCCACGCTGCGAGCGGCCGAGGCAGGACTGCGGGAGGAGGCCGGCCTGGACGCGGGGCAGGCCGGCGCGACGTCCGGGGTGTGGGGTTCTCGCTCTTGATCACCCTCGGTGGAGGCGTTCGAGAGCCGTCGCGACGGCCGTCGGGTCGACCAGCAGGTGCAGGCGCGATATGCGTGCAGGAACCACTCCTCAGACTTGGTAGAGTTCTGCCCGCGCCAATCCCGCATAGCTCAATTGGCAGAGCAGCCGGCTGTTAACCGGCAGGTTCTTGGTTCGAGTCCAAGTGCGGGAGCCCTTCAATCGTCGCCCTCGAGCGTTTGTGCACGGCAACCACCCTGTTCGGGCGTATCGTGACTGCCTTCCGAGTCCACCTCACGGAGTAGGCGAATGGCGTCCCCGAGCCCCGGTTACACGATCACCCTGCGCGTTCAGGCCCCCATCCACCCGCATGCCACGGGTGATCTCACCACGGCCATCGGCAAGGCCGCCGGCGTGGTGACCGCGCTCGACGTCGTCGAGTCCAGTTACGACTGGATCGTGCTCGACGTCTCGGTGAACACCTCGGATGCCGAGCATGCCGACGAGATCACCGACGCCGTGCGCGACCTCGACGGCTTCGAGGTGCGCAAGGTCTCGGACCGCACCTTCCTGATGCACATCGGCGGCAAGCTCGAGGTGGTGCCCACGGTCGAGTTGCGCCACCGCGACGACCTCTCGCGCGCCTACACCCCCGGCGTCGCCCGCATCTGCCAGGCGATCGCCGCCAATCCGGACGACGCCCGCCGGCTCACGATCAAGCGCAACACCGTCGCCGTGGTCAGCGACGGCTCGGCCGTGCTCGGCCTGGGCAACCTCGGTCCGGCGGCGGCGCTGCCGGTGATGGAGGGCAAGGCTGCCCTGTTCAAGCGCTTCGCCGGCGTCGACGCCTGGCCGGTCTGCCTGGACACCCAGGACACCGACGAGATCATCTCCATCGTCAAGGCGATCGCCCCGGTCTACGGCGGCATCAATCTCGAGGACATCGCGGCGCCCCGCTGCTTCGAGATCGAGGCCCGGCTGCGCGAGATGCTCGACATCCCGGTCTTCCACGACGACCAGCACGGCACGGCGATCGTCGTGCTGGCCGGGCTGATCAACGCCCTGCGGGTGGTCGACAAGGCGCTGGACGACGTCCGCATCGTGGTCAGCGGCGCCGGTGCGGCCGGGCAGGCCATCATCCGGCTGTTGCTCTCGCAGGGCGCGAGCCACGTGGTGGCCTTCGACACCCAGGGTGCGGTGCACACCGGCCGCACCGACCTCGACAGCTTCAAGACCTGGATCGCCGAGAACACCAACCCGGCCGCGTTCGACGGCCAGTTGCCCGAGGGTCTGGCCGGGGCCGACGTGTTCATCGGGGTCTCGGCTCCGAACCTGTTGAACGGCAACGACATCGCCACCATGGCCGACCGCGCGATCGTGCTGGCGCTGGCCAATCCCGACCCCGAGGTCGACCCGATGGCGGCGATCGAGCACGCCACCGTGGTGGGCACGGGCCGCAGCGACTTCCCGAACCAGATCAACAACGTGCTGGCCTTCCCCGGCTTCTTCCGGGGGCTGCTGGACGCCGGTGCGCACCACATCAGCGACGCGATGTTGGTCGCCGCAGCCCAGGCGATCGCCGACGTGGTGCCGCCCGAGCAGCGCAACCCGAGCTTCATCGTGCCGAGCGTGTTCGACCCCGCGGTGGCCCCGGCCGTCGCGGCAGCCGTGCGCGCCGTGGCCCGTCAGGACTGACCAGGCATCGATGTGGCCCTGGGCCGAGGTCATCGCCCGGTTCGCGCTGTCCGGCGACGTCCGTGAGCTGGTGGGGGAGCGCACCGCGAATGCGGCACTGATCGACGCCTCCGGGCAGGCGGTGGCGGTGCTCAAACTGCACCCGACGAGCGAGGCCGACGACATCGGGTTCGAGTCGGCGGCGCTCGAACACCTGGCAGCCCACCCGGCGCTGTCGGGCCGGGTGCCCCGCGTGCTGCGCACTCCGGCCGGCGAGGCGGTGATCGAGCAGGTCACGCCGGACGGCGTCCGGCTGGCGCGCGCGCTCACCTGGCTGCCCGGGCGCACCTGGACGCCGTCCGACGCCACCGCGGAGGCGCTGCGGGCGCTGGGCACCACCGTGGCCGAGGTGGACACCGCGCTGGCTGCGTTCGAGCATCCGCACGCCGGGCGCCTGCTGCGCTGGAACCTGGTCGAGGCCGGACGCGCCCTCGACCTGATCGGGTATGTGCCGGACGCCGACCGCCGCGAGGTGGCGCGCGCCGTCCTGCAGGAGTTCGTCGATCAGGTGGCGCCACGATTGGCGAGGCTGCCCTGGCAGGTGATCCACAACGACGCCAACGACGCCAACATCGTGCTGGACGACACCGCGCGCCCGGGCCTGATCGACTTCGGGGACCTGTGCCGGGCGCCACGGGTCTGCGGGCTCGCGGTGGCATGCGCCTACGCGATCGCCGGCCGGAGCGCCGAAGGGGTGAATCCGTGGGCGCCGGCGGCCCCGCTGATCCAGGGCTACCAGGCGGTCGCGCCGTTGGACTCGGTGGAGCTCGAGCTGCTGCCCGCGCTGGTCCGTACCCGGCTCGCGCTGAGTGTGGTGATGGCGGGCTGGCAGCACTCCCGCGACCCCGGCAACGACTATCTTCTGGCGAGTCAGGACGCGGTGGCCCCTGCGCTGCAACGACTCTCGACCACGCAATCCTCGAGGTGACCCATGGGTGAGGACGCCGCCACGGCGGTGCGACAGCACCTGGCCGCCTCGACCCCGTCGCCGGTGCTGGGACGCCCCCTGGCCGAGCTCGACCGGCAGGTCATGGACTGGTCGATGCCCGACCCGCCTCCGGTACAGGTGCGCGACGGCATGGTCTTCATCGGCCGCTATCTCGAGGAGCGCAGCGTCTACCACACCGCCGCCTACGAGACGCCCTCGGGTGAGCGGCGCACCATCCATCTGGGTGTCGACCTCTTCGTGCCGGCCGGGCACCCGCTGTTCGCCCCGCTGGACGCCGTGGTCGAGGCACTCGGCGACAACACCGCCCCGCTCGACTACGGCCCGGTGATCATCCTGCGGCACACCACCTCGGACGGCGTGGACTTCTTCACGCTGTACGGGCACCTGGCGCGCACCAGCCTGCCCGGGCTGTCGGTGGGGCAGTCGGTCGCCGCCGGGCAGCAGTTCGCCACGGTGGGTACCGAGGCCGAGAACGGCGGCTGGGCGCCCCACGTGCACCTGCAGATCCTCACCGACCTGCTCGGCATGGGCCTGGACGTGCCCGGCGTCGGCACCCGCTCGGACCTGGCCGAGTGGGCGAGCCGGTGCCCTGACCCGAACCTACTGCTCCGCGTCCCCGAGACCCTGGACGCCCGTCCCTGACCCCACCCCTCCGCGGTGATCTAGGTGTTGGGATGGTGGCTGCGGGGCTGGGTTGGCTGCCTGGCTCGGTGTTGGGGTGGCAGGTCTGGCTCTGCTGGTGATTGACGCCCGGTGACGGGTTGTCTGGTGCATGAAGTGCTGGGGCCTGCTGCTCGATCGTGACGCGGACCGGCCGGGCATTGGCTTGAAGAGAGCCTGGAAGCATTCTCGACCTAGATCTGCCGGCTCGGCCGGTCCGCGTCCTCCACGGTAGGGCTCGGATCGGGTGAGGAGAAGTTCGTGCAGATCGGTGATCAGGTCGGTGGCGCGGTGGCGGGGATCGATCCGCACAAGCGGTCGGCGACGGTGGCGGTGCTGAGCGGGGTCGGTGGGCTGGTCGCGTCGGCCTCGTTCGCGATGACCGCGGCCGGGATCGCGGCGTTGGCGGGGTGGCTGGTCGAGGTGGGGGTGCCGTTGTCCCGGATCGGGGTGGAGGGCTCGGCAGGGTTGGGGATGCAGGTCGCCACGGCTCTGGGGGCGTTGGGGTATGACGTGCGGGAGGTCCCGGCGAACCGGACCGCGCTCAGGCGCCGGCGTCGCACCCGGGCCAAGAGCGATACCCACGACGCGATCGCGATCGCCCGGGAGGTGCTGGCCGATGCCGACCTGCCGCCGGCGGGTAAGCACGCCCAGATGCCCGGCGCCTGGCAGGAGCTGTCCGCCCTGCACGCGTGGCGGGCCAGTGAGGTCAAGGCCCGCCGCCGGTTGCTGAACGAGGCCGAAGCGGTCCTGACCGGCCTGTCGGCCCCGGTCCGGGACCTGCTACCCGACACCCGCAGCGTCGCCCGTCGCCTGGGTGCCCTGACCCACCTCCCACAGCACCAGCAGCGGCTGTCCGGCGGCGATGTCGTCCGGGTCCGGCGGGCCCTGGCCATCGCCGCCCGGGTCGCGGCCGCCGATGCGGTCCTGAAAGACCTGCAACGTCAGGCCAAGCCACTGCTGGCGGCCCTGGGCTGCACCCTGACCAGCCTGCCGGGCGTGGGGGTGGTCGCGGCGATGACCCTGCTGGCCGAGATCGGCGACCCGACCCGGTTCGCCACCGAGGGCGCCTTCGCCCGCTGGTGCGGCATCGCCCCACTGGAGATCTCCTCCGGCGAAGGCGACACCCGGCCCCTACGTCACCGCCTGGACCTGGGCGGCAACCGCGCCGTCAACAGCGTCCTGCACATCATGCACGTCACCCAGGCCCGCACCCAGGGCGCCGCCCGGGACTACCTCACCCACCGCCTGGACACCAGACCCGGCCAGACCCCAGAATGGCCCGCCGCGCCCACAAACGCCTCCTCGCCAACGTGATCATCAGGCGCATGTGGCGCGACGCCCGCACCACCACCCAACCCACCCCAACCACCCAAACACCCCAAACCGCCACCGCCGCTTGACAAGAGAGCTTCATGCAATCCGTGCACGTTTTGCCCGTGATCATGCAATCCGTGCACGAAACGTGCACGGATTGCATGATCACGGCGGGTGGGTCGGGTGTGCGTGGGGTGTGCGTGGGGGATGGTGTCGGGGAGATGTGAGGATGGGCGGGTGAGTCGCGCCGTCTTCGACCTGCCCGCTCCTGCCGTCGGGGTGGCCGAGGTCCTCGCGTTGGTCCGCAACCTCTACGGTTCGGACGCCCTCCAGGCGAGCCCGCTCCCGAGCGAGCGCGACCAGAACTTCCTGGTGGAGGCCGTGGTCGCGAACCCCCACCGCATCGTGCGTCGGTTCGTGCTGAAGATCGCCCACGCGGCCGAGGATCCCGCCGTGATCGACATGGAGAACGCTGCGCTGCAGCACCTGGCCGCGGTCGCCTCCGACCTGCCGCTTCCGCGGCTGGTCCGCACCCTCGCCGGCGAGCCGACCACCACGATCGACGGACCGGCGGGCACTCACCTGGTCCGGGTGATCACCGCGCTGCCCGGCCGGGCGTTGCAGAGCCGGGTCCACGAGGGGCAGCCCGTCAGCCAGATCACCGCCGAGGCGGTGGGTGCCGGATGTGCCCGACTCTCGGTGGCGTTGCAAGGGTTCTTCCATCCCGCGGCCGGCCGCGAGCTCGACTGGGACGTGCGACGGCTCGGGGAGCTGTCCGCCCGTCGTGGCGCGCCGCGGATCCCGTCTCGAACGGCTCATGCCCTGGCGCGGCTCACGGCGCTGCCGGCGGGCGTGCAGCACGGCGACGTCACGCTGACGAACGTGCTCACCGACACCGATGGTGTCCTGACCGGCATCGTCGACCTCGGCGACATGCACCACACCGCCGCGGTGTGCGACCTGGCCGCCACGCTCACCTCGGTGCTGCGTGGGGTCGAGGGCGAGACGCTCTGGTCGCTCACCGCCGCGGTGTTGCGCGGCTATCAGCGTCACCGCCCGCTGCAACCCGCCGAGGTGGACGTGCTGGGGGAGCTGGTGATCGCCCGGTTGCTGATCACGCTCGCGGTCTCGGCCCACCGGGCGCCGCAGCATCTCGACAACACCGACTACATCACCCAGTACGACGCTGATTCGCAGGCTCTGCTCGACCGGTTGACGGCGATCACGCCCGGTGCGCTGCGTGGTCGGCTGCGCCGGTTGGCCGGGCTGGGGGCGCCGGGCCTTCCGGGCGCCCCGGCGTCGTCCTCGCAGGATCTGCTCACCCGGCGACGCGCCGTCCAGGCCGGGGGTCTGTCACCGCTGTTCTACGCCGAACCGTTGGACATCGTGGCGGCCGAAGGGGTCTGGCTGACCGCCCGCGACGGTCGGCGCTATCTCGACGGCTACAACAACGTGGCCGTGGTCGGCCACAGTCACCCGAGTGTGGTCTCGGCGATCACCCGGCAGGCACCGGTGCTGCACACCCACAGCCGCTACCTGCACCCCAATGTGATCGAGCTGGCCGAGCGGTTGGTGGCCTCGATGCCGCCCGGGTCGGGGCTGGACACCTGCCTGTTCACCGCCTCGGGCACCGAGGCCAACGAACTGGCCTGGCGACTGAGCGTCGAGTACACCAGCGCGGTCGCGGGCCGTCCTGCCGGGTATCCCGCCGGGGACGTCGGGGCGATCATCGGCTCGAACGCCTATCACGGGTCCTCGCGGTGGCTGGCCGACCTGTCGTCCATGGAGTGGCCCGCCGGGTATCGGCCTGCGGGCGTGGCCACCTTCGACGGCCCGGTGCAGCACGACGCCCTGCTCACGCGCGCCGAAGGGCTGGCGCGCATCGAGGCCGCTGCGGCCGAGCTGCGCGCGGCAGGGCGCCACCCGGCCATGGTGATCGCCGACTCGATGTTCACCAGCGAAGGCGTGCGGACCGTGCCGCCCGAGTTCATGGCGGCTCTGGTGGACGGCGCCCACGCGGCCGGCGCGCTCTACGTCGCCGACGAGGTGCAGATCGGGTTCGGGCGCAGCGGACCCAAGCTGTGGTGGTTCGCCGAGCTGGGCGTCAGGCCCGACGTGGTGACGATGGGCAAGCCGATGGGGGCCGGCTACCCGATCGCTGCCACCATCACCCGGCGCGAGATCGCCGACGTGCTGGCCTCGCGGTACGAGTTCTTCTCGACCTTCGCGGGCAATCCGGTGGGCACGGCGGCGTCCCTGGCGGTGCTCGACATCCTCGAGGACCAGGTGATCGACGGGCTCACGATCCCGGCGCACGCCGTCCGGTTGGGGCAGCAGGTGCGTGAGCGAGCGGCGGCGGTGCGCGAGAAGCACCTCGGGGCGAGCGAGGCCGACGAGGCGAAGCCGGTGCGCGGCCACGGGCTGATCGCCGGAATCGACCTCCCCTCCAAACCGGTCGCGACGGCGGTCAAGGAGGGGCTGAAAGCCCGGGGCATCCTGGTCGGCACCACGGGACGCACCGGCGCCACGCTCAAGGTCCGCCCGCCCCTGGTGTGGCAGGACGAGCACGTCGAGCTGTTCGTGACGGCCTTCGACGAGGCCCTGGGCGTGGGGTTGGGCGCCGGGCTTTGACGCGTTGACCACCGACATCGGTGGTCAACGCGACGAAGCCTGCGGCTCAGTCGCCGAGAGCGATCGGTGGCGGGGCCTGCAGGTCGATGGCGCGCAGTAGCACTGCGTTCGCCACGCCCATGGCGCGTCCCTGCATGCTGGTGATCATCGTCAGCATGGCGCGTGCGGGGGGATGCCCGGGGATGGCGGCGAGGTAGTCGGCATGGGCCTCGAGTGAGGCGATGCCGCGCTCGAGGGGTTGCCCGGTGACGTCCACGCCGTGCGTGGGGCGGGTGTCGCCGCTGACCAGCACCCAGCGTGGTGCGTGGGGTTCGAGGCCCTCCTGCTCGAGCAGATCGCGGAACACCCAGCGGTTGCCGGCATCCCGGACGGCGTCCAGCGCCACCAGGCCGGCCACCCGATGATCGGCCTGGTTCAGCCCGGCGATGAACTCGACCTCCCACGAGCCCAGCAGGACGGCGTCCGGCCGGTATCGGCGGATGGCTCGCGCGATGTCGCGGCGCAGGTCGAGGGAGTACTCGAGCATGCCGTCCGGGTACTCGAGGAACTCGACCTGCTGCACTCCGACCAGGTGCGAGGCCGCAATCTGTTCTGCGGTACGCAGTTCGGCGGTGCGCGCCGGATCCAGGCTGTCGATCCCGGCCTCGCCGCGGGTGAGCAGCAGGTAGGCGACGTCGATGCCGGCCGCCGTCCAGACCGCCACCGCGGCCGAGGTGCCGTACTCGACGTCGTCCGGGTGGGCGACGACGCACAGCACCCGATGGAAGGCGTCGGTGGGCAACGGCGGCAGTGGTGCGGCCGATGGCGGTGTCGTCATCGTCGCAGCGTAGGGGCGCTGGGCCGGCCCGGCGAGCGCGGTGGGTCAGCGCCGGTCGTCGGGTCAGAGCACGTCGTGGCCGGGGTGAGGTTCGGCGGGGATGCTGCCCATGCGCCCGGCCTGGAAGTCCTCGAAGGCCTGGATCAGCTCGTCGCGGGTGTTCATCACGAACGGGCCGTAGGCCGCCACGGGCTCGCGGATCGGGGCACCGCCCAGGATCAGCACGTCCAGGTCGGGGCTGCGGCTCTCCTGGTGGGGGTCGGCGGCGATGGTGAGCGCGCCGCCGGCGCCGAAGGTGGCGAGCTGGCCCATCCGCACCGGACGGCGGTCCATGCCGGCCGAGCCGACGGTGCCGCTACCGGACAGCACGTAGACCAGGGCGTTGAAGTCGGGACGCCACGGCAGATGCAGTTCGGCACCGGGGGACAGGGTGGCGTGGGCCAGCGAGATCGGGGTGTGGGTGATGCCCGGGCCGGCGTGGCCGTCGAGCTCACCGGCGATCACACGAACCAGTGTGCCGCCGTCCGGGGACGACAGCAGGGCCACCTGGCTGCCGCGGATATCCTGGTAGCGGGGCGGGGCGAACTTGAGCGTGCGGGGCAGGTTCACCCAGAGTTGGATGCCGTGGAAGAGACCGCCCGAGACCACCAGGTGCTCTGGCGGAGCCTCGATGTGCAGCAGCCCGGAACCGGCGGTCATCCACTGGGTGTCGCCGTTGGTGATGGTGCCGCCGCCCCCCTGGGAGTCCTGGTGGTCGAAGATCCCGTCGATGATGTACGTGACGGTCTCGAAGCCGCGATGCGGGTGCCACGGGGTGCCCTTGGGTTCGCCGGGGGCGTACTCGACCTCACCCATCTGGTCCATGTGGATGAACGGGTCGAGCCTGGCCAGGTCGACGCCCGCGAAGGCACGACGGACCGGGAAGCCCTCACCCTCGAACCCGCTCGGCGCGGTGGTCACCGACACGACGGGGCGCTCGGGGGTGGTCGTGGCGTCCGGCGCGGTGATCCGCGGCAGGGTCAGGATGTTCTCGACGGTCACGGCGGGCATGTCGGCTTCTCCTCAGTGTCGATCGGCTGATGCTCTCCAAACAACATAGTTTATCATTTAACTATTTCCACGACTCGGACTCGGACCCATCACCGACTGCATCCAGGCGCCGCAACTGGCGGCGTCCGGATGCTGGCACACGGCAACGTGCTCGAGGACTCGAACGGCGACGAGCAGAACCTCGAGGCGTTCGCGCACCACGGGCAGTGTGCGCTCGGCATAGGCGGCTCGCACGGCGGGATTCGGTGCGTCCAGGATCAGCTGCACCTCCTCGGTGGAGCAGCCGAGGGCCTGGCACATGCGCACCATCTCCAGCCGGGCCTGGTGATCCGGCCCGTATCGCCGGTGTCCGTTGTCGAGTCGGCCCGCCGGGAGCAGGCCGATGTCGTCCCAATACCGCAGGGTGCTCGCCGGGACGCCGCTGCGTGCGGCGAAGTCGGCGACGGTCCAGCGAAGGTTCACGACGGCTCCCTCGGCGCTTGACTTCGAGTGAACTCGAAGGTGTGTCATCGCTCATCATCACGCCTCGCGAGAAGGAGAACGTCATGAACACCCACCTCGAGACCACCCGATCGATCACCGTCCTGGGCGCCACCGGCCGGGTCGGCCGCCTCGTAACGGCTCAGGCACTCGACCGGGGTCTGTCGGTCACGGCGCTGGTGCGTGACCCGTCACGGCTGCCGGCGGAACTGACCGCCCGCGGCGATGGCCTGCTCCGCGTCGTGCACGGCGAGCTGGACGACGTCGCCGCGATGCGGGCCGCCGTGTCGGGCAGCCAGGCCATCGTCGTCGCGGTGGGGGTGCGTTACCGCGGCCGCCATCCGTGGAGTGGGATCAGCGGTCGCCCGGATGTCGCGCCGACGGCCGTCCGCTCGCTTCTCGCGGCGGGCGAGCCCTGGCAGCGTGTGGTGCTGCTGAGCGCCTTCGGTGCCGGCGATTCCTGGCGGGCCCTGCCCGCCGTCGTCCGGGCGGTGATCTCGACCAGTGCTCTGAGAATCTCGTACTCCGGCCTCACGCAGGCCGAGCAGCTCGTGCGCTCGACGGGATGGCGGGCCACCGTGGCCCGAGCGGTCACGCTCACCGACGGCCCGGCCACGGGCCGCCGGGTCCAGACCGATGACCGCGCCGTGCGCGGCAACCCCAAGGTCTCACGCGCGGACGTCGCCCGCCTGCTGCTCGACCTGGCGCTGGCCGACGATGCACCGGAGGTGGTCACGGCGGCCTGAGGCGTACCCAGCGAACTGGATCGAGTGGGGCGGGTGGGGCTCGAACCCACGACCGAGGGATTATGAGTCCCTTGCTCTGACCGGCTGAGCTACCGCCCCCCGGGGAGAAGCGTAGCCAGTGACCGCTGGTCGGTGTCGATTGTCCGGCTCGGTGGCTCAAGACCCCACCGGTGGCGTGTCGATGAACACCGTGCACGGGCGGACGCATCGGCGTCCCCGATCGACCATGGCGGAGGGCAGATGGGCGGGCGCTACGCCGCACCTCGACGACGACGCCAGCCGATGAACTGGGCCGCGACCCTTGCCGGGTGCCTGGTCGCAGCTGTCGTGACCCAGATGACCCCCGCGCAGGCCGAGACGACGGTCCCGCCAGTCGGGTCCAGGGGATCGTTCGGCTCGGTCTCGGTCGGCAAGGCTCCCCGGCCACCGCGTGTGCCGGTCTCGGGCGTCGCTCCGAAATCGACCACGCCGGCCACGCCGTCGTCCGGCTCGCGGACCCTGCAGGTGCACTATGCCGCCCCGGTGCGAACCGCCTCCGGCGTGATCGACATCGTGCGCACACTCGAGCGCGTGACCGCACGGGGGTCGCGCACCTACTCCTACCTGATCTACCCGCGGGCGGGCTACCGGCCGGCGCAGGACTGGCGGACGTTCCCGGCCTTCCTGGCGGCGGCGCAGGCTCGTGGCATCGCCGTGCACATCACGCTCACGCCGCCGTTCACCACCTCGACGGACGACGCCCCGTGCACGGCCAATCGACTTCTGCCCTTCAAGGGCAACTACGACACCTGGATGCGTGAGATCGGCAAGCTGGCCAAGCGGTTCCCGAACCTGACGGCCGTGGCCATGGACGACTTCGCCTACGACACCACCACGCGCCAGCCCAATCGCTGCAATCTGTTCGCACCCGGCACGATCACGCGGTGGAAGAACATCCTGCGCGCCGAGGCCGGCCGACCGATCAGTGTGATGCCGGTGCTCTACTTCCGCGACGTTGCCGGACGGCGCTCGATCTACCCCTCGATCAAGGCCGAGACCACCGAGGTGATCTGGCCCTTCACCCAGATCGGCTCGGGGCTGCTGGAGCAGCAGTACCGCCTGATCCTGAAGGAACAGCCCAAGCTGAAGGTCTACGTGATGGTGTACGCCAACGGCTTCAAGGGCGTCGTGCCCACGCAGGCGACCATCCAGTCGGAGGTCGCCGCGGCCAAACGGCTGAAGGCGGCCGGAGTGATCGTCTACCAGGAATCGCTGAACTGACCGCCCGGACCGGCTCAGTGACCCCGGGCCACCCAGGCGTCGTAGTCCACCGCTTCGGCGCCGATCGTGGTCTCGTCACCGTGTCCGGTGAGCACCCTGGTGGAGCCCTTCAGACCCAACAGCCGCTCGCGGATCGAGTCCAGGATCGTCGGGAAGCTGCTGAACGAGCGTCCGGTCGCCCCCGGCCCGCCGCGGAACAAGGTGTCCCCGCTCAGCAACACCCCGTCGGGTGCGGCGTCCGGTGCGTACAGGCACACCGCCCCCGGGGCGTGCCCCGGGGTGTGCAGCACGGTGAGGTGGAGCCCGGCCACCGTGATCACCTGGCCGTCCGCCAACGGCGACGGTTCGCGGTCGGGGTAGACGACGTCCCAGAGCATCCGATCGGCGGGGTGCAGCAGGATCGGCGCCCCGGTGGCGTCGGCCACGGCGGCGGCCGCGTTGATGTGGTCGTTGTGGCCGTGGGTGCAGACCACGGCGACCAGGCGCCGTCCGCCGATGGCACTGAGGATCGCCTGGGCGTCGTGGGAGGCGTCGACCACGATCACCTCGTGTTCGTCACCGACCAGCCAGACGTTGTTGTCGACCTCGAAGTCGCCGCCGTCGAGGCTGAAGATGCCCGAGGTGACCAGGCGCTCGAATCGTGTGGTCTCGGTCATGACGCTCAGAACACCACGACGGAGCGCAGCACGTCACCGTGGTGCATCTTGGTGAAGGCCTCCTCGACGTCGCCCAGACCGATGGTCTCGCTGACGAACCGCTCCAGCGGCAGCCGACCCTGCAGGTGCAGGTCGACCAGCGTCGGGAAGTCCCGCGAGGGCAGGCAGTCGCCGTACCAGGAGGACTTGAGCGAGCCGCCGCGGCCGAACACGTCCAGCAGCGGCAGGTCGAGACGCATGTCGGGCGAGGGCACCCCGACCAGGACGACGGTGCCCGCCAGGTCGCGCGCGTAGAACGCCTGCTGGTAGGTCTCCGGCCGGCCCACCGCGTCGATCACGACGTCGGCGCCGTGGCCGTCGGTCAGGGCGCGGATCGCCTCGACCGGGTCGGCGTTGCGCGAGTTCACGGTGTGGGTGGCGCCGAAGTCACGCGCCCACTCCAGCTTCCGGTCGTCCACGTCGACGGCGATGATCGTGCGGGCACCCGCCAGGCGCGCCCCGGCGATGGCGGCGTCCCCGACGCCGCCGCAGCCGATCACGGCCACGGTGTCGTCCCGCCCGACGTTGCCGGTGTTCACCGCGGCACCCAGGCCGGCCATGACGCCGCAGCCGAGCAGGCCGGCGACCTGGGCCGGAGCAGTGGGGTCGACCTTGGTGCACTGACCGGCGGCAACCAACGTCTTCTCGGCGAAGGCACCGATGCCGAGGGCGGGGGACAGCACCGTGCCGTCCTCGAGGGTCATCTTCTGGGTGGCGTTGTGGGTGGCGAAGCAGTACCAGGGGCGTCCGCGCAGACAGGCGCGGCACTGGCCGCACACGGCCCGCCAGTTCAGGATCACGTAGTCGCCCGGGGCCACCGAGGTGACGCCCTCGCCGACGGCGTCGACGATGCCGGCGGCCTCGTGGCCCAGCAGGAACGGGAAGTCGTCGTTGATCCCGCCCTCGCGGTAGTGGAGATCGGTGTGGCAGACGCCGCAGGCCTGCACGTTCACGGTGGCCTCGCCGGGGCCGGGGTCCGGGACGATGATCGTCTCGACGCTGACCGGTGCCCCCTTGGCCCGTGCCACCACACCCTGAACTCTGCTGGCCATTGCCGACCTCCGTGCTCCCGCGTGTCCCGTGGACCTGTCGGGCTGACCTTACGGGGTCGGCTGCACAGATCGCTCAGAAGCGGAACGGTTTGGGCGGGGTCTTGAGTTCGGCGCGCGGGCACTCGCGCAGGCTCAGGCCGCCGAGCCCCAGCGCCTCGTCGGTGAGGGACTCGACGGACCAGCCCAGCTCGTGACCGCGCCGGGTGATGATCACGCGATAGATGGTCAGCTCGTACTTGGTCGGGGTGCCGTAGGCGACCTGGATGCTGCCCACCAGCGACGAGGTGCCGGGCGAATCCGTGCTCTGCCACGGGCTGTCGTAGCGGTTCCACCGGCTCGGTTCGGCCATCCACAGGCCGCCGGTGGTGGCGCTGTTGAGGGACAGCTCGATCAGGATGGCGTTGGCGGCTTCCTCGGGCACGATGGCGGCAGGTCGGATCACCTGCGAGATGACGTCCTGGTCGTAGGCAGCGTCCATGGCGTCGGCGTCCTGCACGTCTCACGTCCCCTTGTTGCCGGTCCCGGATCCGTGGCCCTCGCGGGGATGAACAGGCCGCTGTGGCCGCACGAGGTCCTGATCATTCATCGGCGCGCCGTACCCCCATCTGGACCCCCTGGACGGGTGAAGATGGTCCCTGTGCGATCGGTCCGTCCGACGAGGTGGTGCGCGGGCGGCCGGTGGTGCAGAATAAGCCCCGGTTCATCGGCAGCCCTGCGCAAGTCGAGGTCGTTGGGGAAGACGCACCTCGGTCGGCGAAGGAGGCACAGATGGCCGGTGTGACCACGCGCGGCGTCCTGTTCGTACACTCGGCGCCGCGTGCGTTGTGCCCGCACATCGAGTGGGCAGCAGGCGGCGTACTCGGCGTCCGTTTGTCGTTGGACTGGATCGTTCAGCCCGCGGCGTCCGGCATGCTGCGCACAGAGCTGTCCTGGCAGGCGAGCCCCGGTACCGGGGCGAAGCTGACGTCAGCGCTGCGCGGCTGGGCTCACCTGCGATACGAGGTGACCGAGGAGCCGAGCTCCGGGGTGGACGGCGCCCGGTGGAGCCACACTCCCGAACTGGGGATCTTCCACGCGGTGACGGACGCCCACGGCAACGTGCTGGTGCCGGAGGACCGGATCCGCTGCGCGATGAGCGCCGAGGACTCCACCGGTATGCTGGCCGAACTCGACCTGGCCTCGGGCGGGCCTGGGACGACGAGCTCGAGCCCTTCCGGTACGCCGGCGAGGGCGCCCCCGTCCGCTGGCTCCACCGCGTCGGCTGACGCCGCGCCCGACCAACAGCGCCCGACCAACACTCCAGTGCTCATGCTCCGCAGGTGTGCAGCTCGTGCTCCGCTGAGACCGGGAAATCCGGGTCCCAGCGGAGCATGAGCGGTCACCAGTGGAGCATGAGCAGGTTTGGGGGTGGTTCTGAGCGGGGTTGGTGGGGTCAGACGGTGCGGAACAGCAGAGCCACGTTGTGGCCGCCGAAGCCGAAGGAGTTGTTGAGGGCGGCCAGGTCGCCCTCGCCCAGGGCGAGCGGTGCCTTGCGGACGACGTTCAGCGTGATCTCCGGGTCCTGGTCGTCGAGGTTGATCGTCGGAGGGATCTGCCGTTCGTGCAGCGCCAGCACGGTGAACAGCGACTCCAGCGCGCCGGCCGCCCCGAGCAGGTGGCCGGTCATCGACTTCGTCGCGGTGACCGCCACCGAGTCGGCGGCCTCGCCGAGCACCGAGCGGATCGCTGCCGACTCGGCGATGTCGCCGGCCGGGGTGGACGTCGCGTGGGCGTTCACGTGGCAGATGTCGGACGCCGTGAGCCCGGCGGCCGTGAGCGCGGCGGCCATGGCGCGACCTGCCCCGGTGCCGGCCGGGTCGGGGGGCGGCGATGTGGTGGGCGTCGGAGGTCAGCCCGGCCGAGGCGGCCTCGGCGTAGATCTTCGCGCCGCGAGCCCGCGCGTGCTCCTCGGACTCGAGCACCAGCACGGCCGATCCCTCGCCGATGACGAAGCCGTCCCGGCCGGTGTCATAGGGGCGTGAGGCCGCCTGCGGATCGTCGTTGCGGGTGGACAGCGCCTGCATGGCGGCGAACCCGGCGATCGGCAGTGGGTGGATGCACGCCTCGGTGCCCCCGGCGACGACCACGTCGGCGCGACCGTTGCGGATCATGTCGATGGCGTAGGCCACCGACTCCGCGCCCGAGGCGCAGGCCGAGACCGGGGTGTGGACGCCGGCGCGGGCGCCCAGCTCGAGGCTGACGGCAGCGGCCGGTCCGTTGGGCATGAGCATCGGCACGGTCAGCGGGAACACCCGCCGCGGCCCCTTCTCCTTGAGCGTGTCGTAGGAGCTCAGCAGGGTCCACACCCCGCCGATGCCCGACGCGATCACGACACCGAGGCGGTCGCCGTCCATCTCGGGGGCGCCGGCGTCGGCCCAGGCCTCCTTGGCCGCGATCAGCGCCATCTGGCCCGAGGGGTCCAGCCGCTGGCGCTGTCCGCGCGAGAGCACCTGGTCGGTCGAGACCGCCAGTTGCGCGGCGAAGGTCACGGGCATGTCGTACTCGGCGACCCAGTCCTGCTCCAGCGGACGGGCACCCGAGGTGCCGGCCAGCGCAGCAGACCACGTGCTGGCGACGTCACCACCCAGCGGGGTGGTGGCGCCGAGTCCGGTGACGACGACTCGACGGGATGTCTCGCTGGCCATGGTGGTGCTCCTCATGCGTGGGTGAGTGCTGTGATGAGTGCTGTGGTGGGTTCCGGTGCCCGGTGGGCTGCGGTCGCCGCCGGGGTTCGGTGCGGGTTCGCCCGACACCGGCCCCGACGGCAGCGCAGCCTCTGAGCAGGGTCTGGGACGAGCTCAGCCCTGGTTGTTCTTGATGTAGTCCACCGCGTCCTGGACGGTGACGAGCTTGTTCGCCTCGTCGTCCGGAATGCGCACCCCGACCTTCTCCTCGGCGTTGTAGACGATCGTGATCATCGACAGGAGTCGATCTTCAGATCGTCGGTCAGGCTCTGCTCGGCGGAGATGGTCCCGGCCGGGATCTCCATCTCGGTCGTGGCCCGCCCGGACAGACCGCTGAGGATCTCCTGCTCGCTCACTGCCAGGGCGTGTCTCGCTGCGTCGGCGGGGATGGGGTGGTGCGGGGTGTGCGTGGTGCTATCCGTGATGCCCGGGTCGGGGCGACCTAGGGCAGTTCGACCACCTGGGAGGCGTAGGCCAACCCGGCGCCGAAGCCGATCAAGAGTGCCAGTCCGCCGGAGTGGATCTCGCCGGAGGACAACATCCGATCCATCGCGAGCGGAATGGAGGCCGCCGAGGTGTTGCCCGACTCGACGATGTCACGGGCGATGACGACGTTCGAGGGCAGCCGCAGCTGCTTGAGCATCGCATCGACGATCCGGACGTTCGCCTGATGGGGATGAAGGCGTCCAGCTCGGCCGCGCCGATGCCCGCCGCATCGAGCGCCTTCTGGGCCACGGGGACATCGCCCAGACCGCCCACCGGAAGACCGGCTGACCGTCCATCCGCAGCCACGGCCATTCCTGGTGACCGCCGTCGCGGTAGTCGATCCACGAGGACTTGTTGCTGATCGTCTCCCACTGGGCGCCGTCCGAGCCCCATACCGTGGGGCCGATGGCCGGGGTGTCGCTCGGCCCGACCACCACCGCACCGGCTCCGTCGGCGAACAGAAAGGCGGTGCCCCGGTCGTGCGGGTCGACGAAGTCGGACAGCTTCTCGACGCCGACGACCAGGACGTGCCGGGCCGAGCCGCCGCGCACCATGTCGGTGGCCAGGGCCAGGGCGTAGCAGAAGCCGGCGCAGGCGGCGGAGATGTCCAGCGCGGCGGCGGGGTGGCGCCGATGCGGTGGGCGAGCAGCGTGGCGGCCGAGGGGTCTGGTAGGGGTGGGTGACGGTGGCGACCAGCACCGCGTCGACATCGGACGCCGCGATACCCGCCTTGGCGATCGCCGCGATCGCGGCCTGCTCGGCCATGTCGGTCACGGACTCGTCGGGGGCAGCGAAACGTCGCGTGACGATTCCGGAACGCTCGCGGATCCAGGCGTCGGAGGAGTCGATGTTCTGGCAGATCTCCTCGTTGGTCACCACCCGCTCGGGACGGTAGCTACCCACCGACATGATCCGGGCGTGCGGGGATCCGGTGGCCGCCGTCAGCCGGCCGCTCACGCGATTGCTCCGGAGGCCGCGGCGGCGGTTGCTCCGCTGTGCCGGGCGACCAGGTCGCGGGCCGCGTCCAGATCATCGGGGTCTTCACCGCGAGCAACTCCACTCCGGGTAGGGCGCGCTTGGCCAGACCCACCAAGGTGCCGGCCGGTGGCAGTTCGATCAGTGCGGTCACCCCGAGGTCGGCCAGGGTCTGCAGGCAGCGGTCCCAGCGGACGGGGTTCGACACCTGGGTCACCAGCCGTCCCAGCGCCTGGGTGGGCGAGTCGAGCACCGCGCCGTCCGCGTTGGACAGCAGCCGGGCCGTCGGCGCAGCCGGCGTGACCGCCGCCGCGAGCTGGGCCAGGACGTCGACCGCCGGGGCCATGTGGTGGGTGTGGAACGCACCAGCGACCTGCAACGGAATGACGCGGGCCCGCGCCGGCGGGGCAGCGGCGAGCTCGGCCAGTTGCTCGAGGGTGCCGGCGGCGACCACCTGGCCGGACCCGTTCACGTTCGCTGCCGTCAGGCCGAACTTCTCGATGACCTCGCTCACCTCGGTCGGGTCGCCACCGACCACCGCACTCATGCCGGTGGGGGTGACGGCGCTGGCAGCGGCCATGGCGCGACCCCGTTCGCGGACCAGCACGATGGCCTGTTCGGCGCTCAGGACGCCGGCCAGCGCCGCGGCGGCGAACTCACCGACCGAGTGCCCGGCCACCACGGCGTCGGCCGGGGCTGCACCGGTGGAGCCGCCGGAGCCCGTTGGGCCGCCGGCTCCGCCGAGGATCGCGGGGGCCACGGCGAGCGCCGCGGCCACGATCAGCGGCTGGGCTATCGCGGTGTCGCGGATCGTGTCGGCGTCGGAGGTGGTGCCGTGGGTCAGCAGGTCGACGCCGGACACGGCGGAGAGCCAGCCGAGTCGTTCGGCCACCCCGTCCACGTCGAGCCAGGGCTGGAGGAAGCCGGGCGTCTGGGCGCCCTGCCCGGGGCAGGTGATGGCGAGCACGGTCTCAGCGTGCCGTGTCGCGGGGTGTCAGGTGGCCGAATCGCCGACGAAGCCGGGACCAAAGACTTGGAGGTTTCCTCTAAAGAGTCGATCGGGGGGGCCGAGCCGCCCGAGCGCGATGGCCACCTGCAACACGAAGGCATCGCGGGCGTCGGTGGGATCCCATCCGGTGATCTCGGTGGTGCGTCGCAGCCGGTAGCGCACGGTGTTGGAGTGCACGAACAGATGGCGAGCCGTCGCCTCGACCGAGGTGCCCAGTGCCAGATAGGTGGCGGTGGTCTCGAGCAGAGAGGTGCCGGCTGCGGCCAGCGGCCGGTACCCCCGTTCGATCAGCGCCGCTCGGGCATCGGGGTCGCCGGCGAGCACCCGTTCGGGCAACAGGTCGTCGGCGCTCACCGGGCGTGGTGCGTCGGGACGGGCGCGTGCGGCGGCCAGGCCGGTGATCGCCGCGCGGGCGGAGCGGCTCGCCTCACCCAGGGCCGCCACGACGGGGCCGGTCACCACCGGGCCGTCGCCGTAGTGACTGGTGAGGTCGGGGGCCAACGCCGGGATCCTCCGGGTGACCCAGGACGACGACCAGCCGCTCGCCCTGCACGCTCACCAAGGCGTCGGCCCCGAGCTTGCGGGCATGCCGCCGGATCTCGGCGGCGACGTCCTCGACCGAGTCCTGGCCGGCGACCGGTGGCACCCGGCCGGCGAGCACCGCCACCTGATAGCCCTCGGCCCAGCCGAGCGCGGCGGCGCGCGAGTGCAGCGCCTCGTCCGGCTCGCCGCGCACCAGCGCGTCGACCACCAACGCCTCGAGCCGAGGCGTCCCAGGCGCCGCGCATCTCGGCCGCGTGGGCGTAGATGCCGGCGGCGGCGAAGGCGACCTCGCGCGAGAAACGCAGCACCGCCTCACGCACCGCCTGCTGGGCTCGGGGGCGGCGTGCAGGCTGGCCCGTTCCTCGACCACGTCGACCACGGTGCGCAGCAGGTCGAGGGTCTGCTGCAGCGAGATCGACCGGGTCAGTTCGCGCGGTGCGGCGCCGAACACGTTGGCGGTCAACGCAACCGGGTCACTGGGGCGGCGATACCACTCCACGAAGGCGGTGATCCCGGCGTGGGCGATCACCCCGACCCAGGTGCGGTCCTCCGGGCGCAGCGCGCGATACCAGGCCAGGCGCTCGTCCATCCGCTGGACGGCGGCGGTCGACAGGGCGCCGATGCCGCGCTCCAGGCGGCGCACGGTCGGATCCCCGGCGCGCTCACCTGGTGGTGGCGTGCCGGGGAACGGCTGATCGTCCGGGCCGTGAATCAGGCGCCGGCCTGCTTGGTGGCGGGCTTGGCGGCCTTCTTGGTCTCCTTCTCGACCTTGCGCCGAGCCTTCTCGGCGTCGAGCTTCTCGAGCATGCCACCGGCGTAGTCGGGCACCGCGTGGAAGAGCTCGCGCGGCGGGCGCTCGTAGTCCTGAGCGGCGGGTCGCGGCGGCAGCTGAATCGGGGGCGCCTGCACGTGCTCGTAGGGCACGGTCGAGAGCAGGTGGGCGATCGTGTTCAGCCGGGCGTGGCGCTTGATGTCGGCCTCGATGACGTACCAGGGCGCCTCGGGCAGGTCGGTGTGGACGAACATCTCGTCCTTGGCTCGAGAGAAGTCGACCCAGCGGTCCCGGGTGAGCAGGTCGTTCGGCGAGAACTTCCACCGCCGCAACGGGTCCTGCACGCGGGAGCGGAAGCGGCGCTCCTGCTCCTCGTCGCTGACCGAGAACCAGTACTTGCGCAGGATGATCCCGTCCTCGATGAGCATCCGTTCGAAGGCGGGGGCACTGGTGCAGGAAGCGGCGGTACTCCTCGGGGGTGCAGAAGCCCATGACCCGCTCGACGCCGGCGCGGTTGTACCAGGAGCGGTCGAAGAAGACCATCTCACCGGCCGCGGGCAGATGTGCGACGTAGCGCTGGAAGTACCACTGGGTGCGCTGGCGCTCGGTGGGGACCGGCAGCGCGACGATGCGGGCGACACGGGGTTGAGGAACTCGGTGACCCGCTTGATGGTGCTGCCCTTGCCGGCGGCGTCACGGCCCTCGAAGATCACGACGAGGCGTTGCCCGGTGGCCTTGACCCATTCCTGCAGTTGGACCAGCTCGTTCTGCAGCTTGATCAGTTCGGATTCATACTCGATCCGGGAGAGCCGGTGGACCTTCGGCTTGTTGTCTTCCGCCGCCCCCGGGGGCGTGACAACGGCGCGACGGGTGGAGGAGGCGCTCTTCGCCTTGTCGTGTGCCATGCGCCAAACCTCAGCGTGCCGACATCGCCCAGCGCAAGTGGCTGGCCCCAGTTGTTCATCCGGAAGGTGTTGCAGACGCCACCAACGGCCATATCGGCCCGTTCGTGTGACGACGGCGGATCCGTCCAGCCCTCGCCCGGTCTCGCGGCAAGGGTTAGGGTCAGTACCGGGTCGAGTCATGACGATAGGGGCCGATATGGGGTAGCCTGGACCGAATGCGTCGAGGCCGTGCCGGCCCTGGAGACGAACCTGGCGACATCCCCTGGGCCCGAACGTGATCCGGCCTCGGGTCCGCAGGTCGAGGGATCGCCCGATGCCGCGGCCGAGGCGGCGTTGTGGCAGATCCTGCGCGAGGACCCCAACGACGTGGCGGCCTTCCACCGGCTCGCCGACGTCGTCCGACGTCACGCGGCCGATCGCCATGTCGACAGTCCGGGGGTCGACCGGCAACGCGCGATGGACGACGCGGTGTGGTCGCTCGCCGAGGAGCTGGCCCACTCGGGCAAGGCCTGGTACCCGTTGGTCGAGCTGGCCCGGTTGTCGCTGCACGATGACCGGGACGCCGCCATGCGCCGGCTCGGCACCGCAGCCGAACGGGATCCGGTGGGCCTGGGCCTGGCGACCTCGCTGCAGATGCTGCGCGAAGCCGGGTTGCCGGGCGTCGCGCTCAATCTGGGCATGGGCCACTGGCGTCCGCGCGAGCACACCGACGGTCGGCACATGGTCGAGTCGGCGATCGAGTCGGCCCGGCCCGAGGCGCGTCGCCACCTGGAGGCGCTGGGGCGCATCCCGAGACCGGCCCGGCTCCAACAGCTGCACGACGAGCTGCTGCTGCTCATCGAGGCTGCTCAGGCGGGCCCCACCGCCGCCCACCCTGGCGGCGGGCTGCCGCTGATCGACCTGCGGGAATTGCGCGCCGCGCGAGAGCGAGTGGCGCAGGGCGGTGTCACCCCGACGTCGGGTGACGCCCTCGCGTTCTGCTTGGGTCGTCCGGCTCAGGCGTCGCTGCCGGAGAGCTGCCCGTCGTCCCCGCGGTGACGTCGAGCAGCTTGTAGCGCTGCACCGCCTCGGTGGCCAACGCGCCGGGTCGAGTTCGCCGCGCCGGGCCAGCAGCCCGAGCGCCGGGCTTGCCACCGACGGGCCGTCGACGGTGAAGAACCGCCGTAGCGGCCGACCGGGTGTCGGAGAACCCGAACCCGTCGGTACCCAGCGAGACGAACGTCTGGGGCACCCACTGCCGGATCTGGTCGGGTACCTGGCGCATGTAGTCGCTCACGGCGACCACCGGGCCGGGGCGCCGTCCAGCCGCCCGGTGACGAACGGCACCGGGGCCGGCTCGTCGGGGTGCAGGAAGGCGTGTTCCTCGCAGCGCAGCGCGTCGCGGCGCAGCTCCGACCAGCTGGTGACGCTCCAGACGTCCGCCGATACCCCCCAGTCCTGATCGAGCAACTGTTGGGCCTCCAGGGCCCACGGCACCGCGACGCCCGAGGCCATCAGCTGCACCCGTGGCCGACCCTCCGGCGAGGGAGCCGGGGCGAGCCGGTAGATGCCGCGCAGCACGCCCTCGACGTCCAGGTTGTCCGGCTCGGCCGGCTGCGGGTACGGCTCGTTGTAGACGGTGAGGTAGTAGAAGATGTCCTCCGGCGTCGGGCCGTACATCCGGCGCAGGCCGTCCCGCAATGATGTGCCCGAGCTCGTAGCCGTAGGCCGGGAGATCACCGCCGCCGGGTTGGTCGCGGCCAGGATCGGCGAGTGGCCGTCGGCGTGCTGCAGCCCCTCGCCGGTCAGCGTCGTCCGGTTGGCGGTGGCCCCGACCACGAAGCCGCGGGCCATCTGGTCGGCGGCGCCCAGAACGCATCGCCGGTGCGCTGGAAGCCGAACATCGAGTAGAAGATGCAGATCGGCACCATCGGTTCGCCGAGGGTGGCGTAGGAGGATCCCACTGCGGTGAACGCGGCCGCCGAGCCGCCCTCGTTGATGCCGGTGTGCAGGATCGCCCCGGACGTCGACTCCTTGTAGGCCAGCATCAGGTCGCGGTCGACCGAGGTGTACTGCTGGCCGTGCGGGTTGTAGATCTTGGCCGTCGGGAAGAACGAGTCCATGCCGAAGGTGCGGGCCTCGTCCGGCACGATCGGCACGATCCGCTTGCCGATCTCCTTGTCTCGCATGAGGTCTCGCAGCAGCCGAACGAAGGGCCATGGTGGTCGCCACCGGCTGCTTGCCGGACCCGCGCCGCACCACGTCGTAGGCCTTCTCGTCGGGCAGCGCGAGCGTCGTGGTGCTCGGTCGGCGGTCTGGCAGCGGACCGCCCAGCCGGCGCCGGACGTCGCGCAGGTGCTCGATGACCTCGTTGCCCTCGCCCGGGGTGCAGTACGGCGGCAGGTACGGGTCGGCGGCCAACTGCTCGTCGCTGACCGGGATGCGCAGCCGGTCGCGCAACATGGTCAGGTCCTCGAGGCTGAACTTCTTCATCTGGTGCGTGGCGTTGCGGCCGGCGAACGTCGGCCCCAGCGCCCAGCCCTTGATGGTCTTGGCCAGGATCACCGCGGGCTGGCCGGTGTGCTCGGTGGCGGCCTTTCTGTGGGAGAAGTAGACCTTGCGGTAGTCGTGCCCACCGCGGCGCAGGCCCCAGATCTCGTCGTCCGAGAGGTGTTCGGACCAGCTTGCGGGCGCGGGGTCGCGGCCGAAGAAGTTCTCGCGAATGTAGGCGCTGTCCTCGGCCCGGAAGGTCTGGTAGTCGCCGTCCGGGTGCGGTTCATCAGGTTGACCAGCGCCTGGTCGCGGTCACTGGCCAGCAGTGGGTCCCAGTCGCGGCCCCAGATCACCTTGATCACGTTCCAGCCGGCGCCCCGGAAGAACGCCTCGAACTCCTGGATGATCTTGCCGTTGCACGCGCACCGGGCCGTCCAGGCGCTGCAGGTTGCAGTTGATCACGAAGGTGAGGTTGTCGAGTTCCTCGTAGGCGGCCAGCCGTAGGGCACCGCGGCTCTCGGGCTCGTCCATCTCGCCGTCGCCGAGGAAGGCCCACACCCGCTGGGCGGAGGTGTCCTTGATGCCGCGACCCTGCAGGTACTTGTTGAACTGGGCCTGGTAGATCGCGTTGATCGGGCCGAGGCCCATCGAGACGGTCGGGAACTGCCAGAAGTCGGGCTTGAGCCGGGGTGAGGGTAGGAGGGCAAACCGCCGCTGACGTCGGACTTCTCCTGCCGGAAGCCGTCCATCTGCGATTCGGAGATGCGCCCTCGAGGAAGGCGCGGGCATAGACGCCGGGGAGGCGTGGCCCTGGATGAAGATCTGGTCGCCACCACCGGGGTGGTCCTCGCCGTGGAAGAAGTGGTTGAAGCCGGACCTCGTACAGGGTCGCGGGAGGAGGCGTAGGTGGAGATGTGGCCGCCGACGCCGATCCTGGCCGCTGGGCGCGGTGCACCATGACCGCGGCGTTCCAGCGGATCCACCGGCGGTGGCGCGCTCGGCGTCCGTCACCGGGGGAACCAGGGCTCCGCCCGGCGGGATGGTGTTGATGTAGTCCGTCCGCGACAGCCTGGGGACGCCGACGCCGCGCTCGCGCTCTCTGCAACAACGCGAGCATCAGGTAAAGGGAGACGCATTCGCGACCGCGGTCGTCCACCGCGGCATCGAGGGAGGCCAACCATTCCGAGGTCCCATCCGGATCGATGTCCGGCAGCGAACTGGGCAAACCCGTTCAGGATCGGTCCCCGCTTGTGTGGCACGGCAGGATCCCTTCGTCGTGGTGAGGTGGACAGCGGTGACGGCTGTGACGCGGTGGTCGCGCGGGGGTGTGCAAGGTCCATCCTGGCTGTGTCCTCGGTCGCCACGTCACCTTTCGCGCGTGGCGAAATGAGAAGGTTCTTCCAGTGCCGACTCACCGGGGGGACCTGTTGCGCATCAGGCCCGCCGTGCAGTGCACTAGCGTCGAACCACTCCCGGATGCGCGTGCGACGGGAACCAGCAGTGAGACTTGGAGGGCAGGACGGGCGCGACCGCGGGAGTCCGCGGCGGAGCAGTCGAGGGCCGGGAAGCTGGGTTTCAAGCCTGGTCAGATGGTCCAGGAGTTCGGGTACGACGGCGACGTCGACCTGACCTGCGCACGCAGATCGAGGATGTGACCGGCCATGAGCTGGTCGACGAGGACAATCAGGACGTTGTTGTCGATGCGGTCATCTTCTGGTGGCGCGAAGAGGACGGGCGACCTGGTCTGGATGCCTTTGATGGACAGCCTGACCAACCTCGCCGAAGGGGTGATCTGGCTGTTCACGCCGAAGGCGGGTCGTGACGGCCATGTCGAGCCCTCCGAGATCGAGGGGAGGCTGCGCCGACCGCCGGACTGCACGCCACCAGCACGGTCAGCGCCTGTGCGGACTGGACCGAACCCGGCTGGCCACCCCGCGAGGTGGCTGGCGCTGACCCGGCGCCGGCCGGTGCTCACCACGGCGGTGAGTCTCGAGGCAGCTCGATCTGTGTACCCGGTGGTTGACGCCTGGCCGCACGATGGCGTTGTTGTGCGGTTGCGCGTTCGGGCAGACTCGTCCCCTCGGGGCCTGTAGCCCAGTTGGTAGAGCACCGAGGCGCCTACACTGCGGGTGTCGTTTGTTCGAGTCCGGCCGCCCACCGTTGGCGGTGGACCAGTGGCGGTCGGGCCGTCGGTGGTCGAACGGTCGGCGGTCGACTGGTCGAGAAGCGGGCCCGCCGGTTCGATGATTCTTCGCCCAGCGGTCACGAAGCGTCACCTCCACGCCGTTACTTGCTCTGAGTAATCTGTTTTGTCGCTATCAGTCGAGCGCCGAGTGACGTCATCGGGTGCGGCGCCGCACTAGTGTGCCCAAGGTGACCATCGACACCTCGTCCTCCTGTCCTCGCCGAGGTCATCGACGTCCTCGAAAGGACCTCTACGACCCCACCTGGGCCCGTGACTGGGATCGCGTGGGTTTGGTCTGGTGGCGATCCGCGAGCGCCGATCCGGCGGGTGTTGCTCGCCGTCGACCCGGTGACCGCGGTGGTCGACGAGGCGCTCGACTGGCACGCCGACCTGGTGCTCACCCACCACCCGTGCCGTTGCTGCGCCCCGGTGCAAGGCGTAGCTCGCCACCACCGCCAGCGGGCTTCGGCTGGTGCATCGGCTGGTGCGCGCCGACTGTGCCCCGTACACCGCCCACACCAATGCGGACGCCGCGGCGCTCGGTGTCTCCGACGCCTCGCTCGGGTGCTCGGCCTG
>JADJPO010000007.1 GCA_016713225.1 Kineosporiaceae bacterium | reverse complement strand
GGCGGACGGGGCATCCACGCGAACGGTCTACTGCGGTGCTTGTCGCAGCGGGAGTTGGGCGTGGATCTGCTGGATGCCACATTGATCGAGGTTCGGATCGGGCAGCAGAATCTGGCATGAGCAGCGATATGGGTGTCTGGGGCGATATGTCGAGCGAGGTATCCAATCGGCGCAGCTGGGCAAGCCCATACGCAGCCTGGCTGGCAAAGCTCATCCGGCTGGTTGGGCAGTGTGGGATCACGGATGTTGAGCGCCGCTACCGACTGCCTGTCTGGGTTGTCGTGGTACTTCCGGCCGCAATCGTGAATCTGTCCCTCTTTCTCGTCCGGGCAGCGACGTCGATAGATTCGGAATTGGCTGCCACAGCCTTCGCCTCAATGACGGTCGTCCACTTCCTGTTAGGTGTGCTGTATGCGGGCCGGTATCGACTGATCGATTCGCGCGATATGTCCCCAGAGGTTTCGACATGGTGCTCGTTCCGACCTGATCTCACACCCTATGGACGTTGGCGTCCTCGCGCTATCAGGGTTTCGGAAGAGAGATGGGCGCGCAGGTTGCGGCGTCTGCTCACCCTGTGTGAACTCTCAGTACAGGGGCTCTGTTCCGGACGCGCGATCGTAGCGCTTGGTCTCGCATTCATTTTCCAATTGCCGTTCTTGGGCCTTATCCCTGGGCTCCTCCTATCCGTTCGATTGCGCTCCGCACAAATTGACAAAATCCTTCAGGCCTACGGCGACTATGTATCAGGTCAGGCGAAGGTGGCCGAGTTGCAGGCCAGGGCTCAGCTGTCGCAGAGGCAGCTCGAGCAAGTTGAGCGCCAACGCCAGGCGGCGGCACGTGCACTCGGAGAAGTCCGGGAGACCATAGCCAAGCGTCGAGTGGAAATCGCCGAAATTGAACGCGGCCTTACCGCGATGAAGGATGAGCAGGCACGGCTTGAAGGCTTGGTGAGATCGCAGGATTCTGCCGTCCGATTGGCTGCTGAGATGAATGCGCACAACACCCAAGTTAGACAGATACTTCAGGCAACCAGAGAGATTTCGACCGAGACGGAAGGCTCATCGAGATCCGGCAAGCTGCTGTGGTGGATCGGCATCCCAGTGTCATTGGTGCTCAACCTCCTAACCTCTTGGATTTGGGATACCTATGCACGCAAGTAGGTCTCGTCGGGCGGTCCAGGGGGCGTTGGGCGCCCGACGTAGCGACGTAGCGTCTGAGGAGATGTACAAGCCAGCCTCTTGGCGGGAACCTCCTCACCCGATTGGGGGACCACGAAGTTAGCTCGGGTCCCAAACGGAAACCCTGATCCGGCGGTTTCTATGGGTGGGATCATGGTTCAGCAATCGTAACCAGCACCGCCATATCCTTTGACACGGTCGAACCTCAACTTCGCACTGCGCGGCGGATTCAATGCCATCACGCTTATGCGGTAGTACTCGTCGACGGGGCTCTGCGCCACGATCGTGTCTCCAAGCAGAGGAAAGGTGGTTCACGTTTCCCGCATTGTCGTGATGTTCAGGCTCAGTTCCCCGACCACGCTGGAGCTGTTGATCTGAATCGACACCGTCCTCGCCCCATCATCAACTCGACCATCTGGACGCCGTCCGGGACACAGAGGTCAGTGGCAGGGACTTGCCTCCGTCCGCCTCCCCGGGAAGTGACTCAACCGGCCAGGATGCCTCTGCGGAGGTCAGCGGGGCTGTCGGTCGGGCAGGGGATTCGTCGTCATCGTGAAGGCCGTGGTCTCGCGGCCGGCGATCACGAGGCGTGCGGCGGCGGTGTAGGCGTCGAGGTGGGTGAGGTCGTGTTCGTCAAGTTCGGGGGTGGTGTGGCGGGCGAGTTGGTGGGCGTCTTCGGGGGAGCAGGTGAAGTAGATCTTGTTGCGGGCGTTGGCGGAGATGGCGAGTTGGGTGTCGCGGGGGAGTTGGGCGAGGTGCTGGTGGGCAAGCACGAGGGAGAGTCGGTAGCCGCGAGCTTCGGCGAGCATGTCGTTGACGGAGCCGGCGAGGTTGAGGATGTTGTGGGCTTCGTCGATGACAACGGTGGCGTCGCGGCGGCGGGGTTCGGGTTGGCGGGCGCGGTGGGTGGCGGCTTGCCATACGGAGGCGAATACCAGGGAGCCGAGCAGGCGTGAGGTGTCCTCGCCGAGTTGGCCTTTGGGGAGTCGGGCGATGAAGACGCCGCCGTGGTCGAGGATGCGGGTCATGTCGAAGCTGGATTCGTGGGGGCCGATGGTGGCGCGGACGAAGTCGCGGAGCAGGAAGGAGCGCAGCCGGGCCAGGACGGGTCCGGTGATCTGAGCGCGGAGCGCGGGTGGGGTGGCTTCGAACCATGCCCAGAACCCTTTGAGCCCTTCGGGGTCGTCCAGGCCGGCGGTGAACGGTGCCCGGAACTGCTTGTCGTTCAGCAGCGGTGGCACGGTGGTCAGGGTGGGTCGGGGGTGGCGCATGACGGTCAGGCAGGCCACGCGCATGACGTCGTCGATGCGGGGTCCCCAGTGGCGTTGGAAGATCGCGGCGAAGATCGAGACGATGTTGTCGACGATCAGGTCGTCGTCCGTGCCGCGGCGTTGCAGCGGATTGAAGGTGGCGCTGCGGTCGGGCTGGTCGGGGTCGATCAGGACGAGCCGGTCGCCGATGTCCTCGGGCAGGCGGGCCAGGACGTCGAGGGCGAGGTCGCCTTTGGGGTCGATCAGGACGACGCCGCGGCCGGCGCGGATGTCGCCGAGGACGAGTTGGGCGAGCAAGGTGGATTTGCCGACGCCGGTGGAGCCGATCACGTGTAGGTGGTGACGGGCATCGGCCACGGGCAGGGCGACAGTGTGTCCGCCGACGGCTGCCCGACCGAGGACCTTGGTGTTCCGGCCACCGGTGGGAACGGTGATCGGTGCGGGGACGGTTCTCGCGCGTGCACGATCCAACCCGGGCACGGCCAGGTCCGTGGGTAGCCCGGCGACAGCGGCCAGTTCCGTCGTGGTGAGCAGGAATCCGCGCCGCATTTGGCGGCTCGCCAGGAGCTGGTCCGGGTGGGCGGCGGGGATGGGGCGCAGGCGGTTGCCGGCGGTGTGGACGGCGAACGCTGAGGCGATCGAGTGGCAGACGGTGATCAGACGCCGGGTGGTGGCGTCCGGCTCACGGTGGGTCAGCCGGCGCCGCCACGTCGGCCGAGAGGGCTTCCGCGTGAGGTGCATCGCTCGGTGCGGGCGCGCCGTGGCGTGGTGACGCCGTAGCGGATGGCGGTTTCCCAGTGCGGTCCGGCGGCGGTCTTGGCCAGTGCAGCGGTGGCGTCGCGGTCGCGGTGGGGGTCACCGACCGGGCGCGTGCCGGTGGGGGCCGCGGTGCGGGTAGAGCTGAGCATGGCCGTCAAGGCACCTATCAGAGAGGCCAGCACTCGTTCGGGGAGCCCAGTCGATGTGGAGCGGCCGGTCTTGAGTGCGGCGGCTCCGGCGCGCATCCGGGCGAGTTGGCGGGGTGTCGCGGGCCGGGCCAGGACCTGGACGCAGGCCGTCTCGGTCGCGTTCAGGGCGGAGGTGGCACCCAGCAGGGCGCGGTGGGGGTCGGTGTCGTGGTCGGTGGCCAGGGGGTGCCAGTCGGGCCGGGCGAGAACCAACGCTCCGCCGTCCACGCTGATCGACGACTCGGCTTCGCCGCTGGTTCGGCTGCCGGGGCTCGTGGCCAAGGGAACCGGGTGGGAGGCGGGTTCGATGACAGTGGTGGCCCCGGGCCAGGCTGCGGACACGGCGGCGGCGACCGGTCCGGCGGGCATGGTGCCGGGGACCCAGATCAGGATCTGCAGGTGTCGTCCGGTCCAGCGGTACTCGAGGGCCAGGTGGGGTCGGCCGTGGCGCAGTCGCCGCCAGAGGCCCGTTGTGAGTAGGCCGTGCAGGTTCGTCCAGCAGGCTCGGGCGCCGTCCGGGTCGACCTGCGCGGGCGGGGTGATCAGCACCTGCTGCGCGCCGTCCAGGAGTTGGGCGTGCCGCCACTGGCGGGCACTGCGGTGTAGCGCCAGCGCGCCGGCGGCGGTGAGGACGGCGAGGGCAGTCAGGGCGGCGAGCAGCTCGACTGCCGGGAGCGGGACCTGGTGCAGGGGAGGCGGGTTCATCGTGGGTCGTCTGGGTCGGCGTTGGGGGGGTGGGTTGGTGATCAGGTGGTGTGCGGTGGGGGAGGCGGTGGCGCGGTAGGCGACGCGGGCGTCTCCGGCGATGAGGAGGGCTTCGCCGCGGGGTGCGGTGAGTAGGAGGCGGGCTTCACCGTTGGTGAGGTCGAAGGTGTCGGCGATGGTGTCGATGGCTTGGGGGCTTGGCGGAGCAGGATCTGGGTGGCTGCGTTGGCGATGACGATCTGGCCGAGGTCGGAAATGAGCAGGTCGGCGGCGTCCTGGGTGACGACGGTGAGCCCGGCGTGGCGTTTGCGGGCGGATTTGGCCATGCGGGCCAGGAACCGGGCGCCGTCGGGTTCGCGCATCAGCGTCCAGGCCTCGTCGACCACGACCAGTCGGCGCATCGGTTCGGGGGGTGGGTCGTCGAAGCGGGCGTAGTCCCGGCTGCGGGACAGTGCCGGTGGTCGTCGGTGGGGCTGGTTGCGTGTCGGGTTGTGCTGGTTGGGCAACGGGTTGGCCAACTCGGCGCGGGTGGGACGGCGCCGGTTGGGGTCGGGCGGGTCGGGTAGGTCGACGTCGCGCCAGATGGCGTCCAGGGCGAGCAGCATCGCGGCGGCCCGGAGTTCGTCGGGTAGGTGGCGGGTGGACCAGACCACGAGGTGGCCGGTGGGGTGGGCGGTGGTCGCTCCGGCGAACAGGTCCTTGAACGCGCCGGTGGTCCAGGGCGTCAGGCGGGCGGCGAGGGTGACGGCGGCCGGGTTCGCGTCGTCCTGGGTCAGGGCGGCGGCCAGGTCGGCCAGGACGGGGGCGGGGCGGTGCCAGGTGGCGGGGTCGTGGGTGATGCCTGCGTTGGTGTAGGTGGCGGTGATGGCTTTGTCGAGGGCGGCGCGTTCGGTCGGGGGTGGTTGTTGGCCGAGCAGGACCCCGATCAGGGTGTGCAGGAACAGGGCTCGGCGGGTGAGGGCGTCGCCTCGGTGGTCACCGGGTGGCAGGTCGAACGGGTTGACCCGGACGCCGGGTGCCCCGAGCCGGACCAGGGTGCCGCCGACGGCGTCGGCGAGGTGGGCGTACTCGTCCTCGGGGTCGATGACCGCGACCTGGACGCCGTCGTAGAGGTTGCGCAGGACGTCGAGTTTGACCAGGTAGGACTTGCCGGCGCCGGAGCGGGCCAGGACGACGGCGTTGTGGTTGTCCTGGGTCCAACGGTCCCACCAGACGATGCCGCCGCTGGTGGTGTTCACCCCGAACAGCACCCCGCCGTGGGCGAGTCCCTCGCCCGGCAGGGCTCCGGGCAGGTCGGGGCTGGCCAGGGGGAACGCGGCGGCCAGGGCGTCGGTATCCATGATGCGGCGGTGGCCGAGGCCGTCGTGACCCAACGGCAGGGTGGAGCACCAGCCGGGCAGATGGCGCCAGGTCGCCGGGTGGGTGTCGAGCAGGACCGAGGCCGCGGCGGCCCGGACCTCGGCGACGGCGTCGGCCAGCGCGACGCGGGTGGGGGCGTGCACGGTCAGGTACAGCCCGACCCGGAACAGGCGGGCCTGGCCTCGGGCGAGCCGGTCGGCCAGGTCGGCGGCGTCCTCGGCGGCGGCTTCGATCAGCGGGTCATCGAGACGCCCCCGGTCGGCGCCGATCCGCCGCGAGGACTCCAACCGGGCACGCTGCCGGCGCAGCCTTCCCGCGGCCAGGTCGGTGGGCAACGGGTCGATGTGGATCGCGACGTCCAGCCGGCCCGCCCACGCCAGCAACGGCTCGAGCCAGGACATCCCGACCTCGGCCGGGTAGCCGTGCACGATCAGGGTCGCGGTATAGCCGTCACCGATCCGCAGGAAACCCGGTGCGGTCACCACCGAGGCCGGGCCGACCACCGACGCCAGCGGCGGTTCGGGTGGAGTGGTGACGGGAGCGGTGTCGTGGGGACGGCGAGTGGCGCGGCGGGATGCCTTGCGCCGCCAGGTGGTTGGGCTCACCAGGGGTCCTCCTCGTCGAGGCGGGCGGTCGTGGCGTCGTCGTCCCAGTTCGTGTCCGGGGCGGTGACCGGTGTTGTCGGTGGGGTGCGCGGGGTGCGGGCGTCGTTGGCGGTGAACGGGTCGGTGGCGGCGGTCAGGACGGCGGTGGCCTCGGCGGCGTCCAGGACCCGGCAGCGGGATCCGATGTCGGCCAGCGCCTGCGCGGTGGCGGCGGCACGGCGGTGCGCCTCGCGGGCGATCGCGACCCGCGGTGACGTTCGGCGGTCGCCGGTCGGGGTGGGGGTGGTCGCGGTGCAGGCGATGGTGATGGTGCGTTCGAGCGGGTCGTGGGCGTCGGCGAGGTCGAGCAGGAACCAGGCATGATCGACTGCCGCGGTCGCGAAAGCCTCGTGCGGCAGCGCGTGGGAGGCGTCGGCGATCCGCACCGCGCATTCACCGAGATCGACCCGGCGGGCCGAGACGACGATCTGCACCGGCCCCGGCAACGCGTTCAACCAGCGGCCGTAGGCGGCGACTTGTGCGGCCTGCTCCGCGCCGGTGTTGAGGTTCGAGGTGATCGTGGACGCCGCAACCAACGCCACCGCGCTCGATCCGAGCGACAGGACCCCGTCACCGTCGATGTCGGAGGCGGGGAGCCGCAGCACACCCAGGCGGCCTGTCGTGGTGGCGGGGGTGTGGGCGGGTGCCCAGGACGGCGCGGCATCCCGGGTCGGCGCGACGGGGACGAGGCGACGCGGGGTGCGGCGGTGGGTGATGGCTGCCAGCAGCCAGGCGTCCAGGCTGATCCCGTCGCGACGTCCGACCGCGACCGCGGTCGCGACGGCTGCCAGGGGCGCGGTTGCGGCGGCGAGAACAGGCAGCGGGAGACGGCCGGCGAGCAGGTGCCAGGCCAGATAGATCGGCACCGCTGCCGCGGCAAGGATGGCCGCTTGGCGGACGGTCAGGCCCATCACCACCCGGTCGGGAGTGTCCAGATCGGCCGGGATCCGTGCCCGCACCAACGCATCGGCTGCCAGGGATCGACTCATCAGGGTCTCCTCTCAGGCCAGCGCCGAGCCACGGGCGGCCGGCGGCAGCGGTCGCGGCGGCA
Organism: Kineosporiaceae bacterium; assembly: GCA_016713225.1. NCBI lineage: Bacteria > Bacillati > Actinomycetota > Actinomycetes > Kineosporiales > Kineosporiaceae > Kineosporiaceae bacterium. The sequence goes on along the minus strand of JADJPO010000007.1, from coordinate 146,949 downwards.
ACGGCCCGGGACGTGGACGCCGAGGCGGCGTCCGGGTCGGCGTGGTGGGTCGGGGCATGGTCGACGTCGCGGCGCGGGGGGTGGCCGGAGCGGGCCGCGGGCTCGGTGACGGAGGTGCCGGTGCTGGTGGGTGCGGCGGGGTTGCGGGAGCGGGCGGTGCTGGGGCTGGCGCTGGGCCGCGTCCCGGGGGAGGACCGGGTGGCCGTCCCGATGGGCGCGGCCCGGGAGCAGGTGGTGCCGGCGGCCGTGGCGGCAAGCCACCCCCGGGCGGACGACCTGGCCTGGGGCCACCGCGGCGTCCACCGGCGCCAGCTGGGCCGGGACCCGGTGCTGCGGGTCCGGGTGCGGCGGGTCCGGCGCCGGTGCTGCGGCGTCCGAAGGCTCTGCTCATCGCGTGGCCGAGGCCGCGGGTGATCTGGTGGACAACGACCAGGCGGACCATGGCCGCGGCCAGGTTCGGGCGAGTGCTGGCGTGGGTGAGGTGGCGGCGGATCAGCGCGGGGATGCGGACGGTGACCCACAACAGGACCGCCACGATGATCAGGTTCAGCAGACCGCTGGGGTCGGCGGGCAGACCGTAGGACGGCAGGTTCGCGGCCGGGTCAGGAAGATAGCCAGGCTGGTGTGCAGGGCCACGGCCTGCAGGACGACGGTCGCGGCCAGCCCGGTCATGGTGCGCCACCAGGCCTGCGCGATGACCTCGGTCCACGGCAGGGCGTGGCACGCCAACGCGACCGGTGCGATCCCGACGGCCACGATCAGGGCCGCGAACCGGGTGATCCAGCCGACCAGCAACATCGCCAGCAGGACGTTGATGATCAGACCGACCAGGGTGGTCAGCAGGGCCGAGACCGGATTGGTCAACGCGCTGGTGACCACGCGGAACAGTTGCCCCAGAGAGCGTTCGGAGGCGATGCCCTCACCGGTCAACGCCACCACCAGCGTGTTCGCGGTGGTGATGATGCCCCGGCACAACGGGGTGGCGAAGTTCGCCGCGACCAGACCGATCACCAACCGCGGCAACAGATCCGCGACGCCATACCGGACCGGCAGACTGTCGCCGGCCATGGCCACGATCGCCGCGGCCATGAGGGCCAGCACGAAGCCGGTGTTCACCACCGTCAACGACCGCGCGGACAGTGCGGCGACCTGGGGCAGGCCGGTGACGTCCGGCAGGTGAAACAGCATGGTGGCCAACAGGTGCCAGATGGTGTTCAGGCTCTCGCGAGCGAACGCCGACAGCCACGCCACGGCCTGATCGAAGATCCAGCCGATCATCAGACACCCAGGATCTTCTTCAGCACCGTCAACACCACCGGCGCCAACAACGCCAACGCATACCCGATCCCCGCCGAGCGCAGCGAGCTCTTGGCGCGCTCGACATCCGAGGGATTGCCCTCGGCAGCCATGTACCGCAGGCCGCCCAAGGTGAGGTAGAACGTCGCCAGAGTGGCCAGAATCCCGACCACCCAGGCTGTCGCATTATTGATCACCGTGGGGAGATCAGCGACCATCACCGTCGCTAGGGCTGTCTGTTTCATGTCGCCTACCTCCGTATGACGTGAGGCGCCCGAGTGGTCGAAGGAATGCCACCGCGCGACTGGCGTGACCGGACCGAGCAGAACCCGTACCTCCCTTCGGGGGCTGTGGCAGGTGCGGCGTGATCCGAGGCGTGAACACGGTCATCGGCTCCTCGGCCGGTCAGCCGCCGCGCGGTGGCATCCGGGAACCGGCCATTCGACTGGTTCCGCCTACTCATGGCCCGGTGTGGCGCCCAACCAGGGCTGGCTCGGCGACACCGAAGGCCAACCGTTGGCCAACTCGACCGCCGGCGGGAAATGTGTTCAGCGGCGGGGGGTCAACCGGTGGTCGCTGCGCTCTACGGTGTGATCGTGGACGCTGGGGTGGCCGCGCTGACCGGGGCCGGGTTGACGGGTGGGGTGGCGCTGGCCACGCAGGTGGTGGGCGGTTGGATGTCGGCACGGTCGATACGCCGCGAGGCGCGCAGCGCGAGGCTCACCGAGTACTTGGCAGGCACGTTGGGAGCAGTCCTGGCGATCGGCCAGGTCGCGCGAGCGCCGCTGGAGCATAAAGCACAGTTGGAGCGCGAGTTGGTGTGGTCGTACGTGGACCGCGCCAACAACGCGTTGACCTCGATCGAGTTGCATGACGCGGCCGATCTGGTCGCCGCCGTGCAGGCGTTCGACAGGGCGGTGGTCGAACTCATCGGTCTGGCCCGCGACCGCGTGTACGACAGGCAGGCGTGGCGGGACGAACGCCACGTCGTCCTCGACGAGCGTCTGGCCGAGGTGAAACGGGTCGGACGTCGTCACGTCCGTGGCCGGTCCTCGGAGTCGACGCCATGACGAGGACGACCGATCGCTCCGCGGTTGAGCGGGCGATCCGCACCGGCCGAGTGATGGCCCCGCGTCCTGGTTCGGCCGGTGAGCGGCAGTTGGTGCCGGCGGTCGAGTTGGCGGCGGCGTGCTGCTCGGGTGGGCCGAGTACGCCATCCGGGTTGCGGCTTCGAGGTGTGAGGGTGCGTGGTGGGTTGGATCTGGCCCACGCCGACGTGCCGTTCCCGATCAGCTTCGAGGGCTGCGTGTTCGACGAACCGGTGCAGTTGCACGGCGCGCATCTGCCTGCTTTGACGTTCGAGGACTGCGAGTTGCCGGCTCTGGTGGCCAACGGGCTGCAGGTCGATCATGACCTGGTCATGTCCGGATCCGTGATCACGGAGCCGGTATCCACTGCGGCCAGTGAGTCCGCGAAGGCTGCGGTCTGGTTGTGCGAAGCGGACGTCGGGGGCCGGGTCCTGATGGTCGGCACCCGGATCGAGGCTCCCGGGCAGCGTTCCATCCAGGCGGATCGGATGGTGGTCGGCGGCACGATGCGGCTGATTCACGGGTTCACTGCCCGGGGTGAGGTGCGTCTGATCGGTGCTCAGGTGCACGGATCGCTGGACCTGACCGGCGCTCACCTGATCGACCCGTACGCAGGCCTGGCATTGGACCTGGGCGGCGCTCACATCGACGGTTCGGTGTTCATCATTCCTCGTAGCGGTACCAAAGACCGCCCTGACGGTGAAGGTGTCGGCAGGTCGCCGCTGATCGATGGCCGGATCGATGCGGGCAACGCCGTCATCGGTAGCCGGTTCGTCATCCGGGACACCACGATCCACGGCACCACACCGACACCTGGAACCGGGTACTACGACGACGACACTGACCCGACGGCACTGCACGCCGCAGGGTTACGCGTGGTGGGCGGAGGCGTGGAATTCCAAGGCGACAGCCTCGTCGAGGGCAAGATCGAGTTGGAAGGCTGCGATATCGCCCTGCTGAGCGTGTCCGCGTCGGTCCAGTTGCGGGCGCCCGGGCTGGATGCGATTCGCCTGTCGACTGGTCGGCTCCGGTCGGGTCTGTTCCTTGCTCCAGGGCTGAATGTGCAGGGGAGCCTTCGGTTCACCGGCGCCGAGATCGGCGGCAACGTCGCCCTGGCTGAGACGACGTGGTCTCACCCGAGCAAGCACGGCTCGGTCACGGGGCAAGGATCCCTCGTCCGCGGCGAAGTGAGCCTGCAAGGCATGGTCACTCACGGAGGCGCGGTCAACCTGCGGGGTTCGGTCCTCCGGGGCACGGTGAACTTCGCCGGCGCTGTGCTGGACAACCCCACATGGCTGACGGTTGACCTGCACCAAGCGGACGTCGTCGGCTCGGTGATTCTCGACGACGTCACCAGCACCGGATGTGTCCTGCTGAGCCGGGCACGGATCGCCGGCGAACTCAGCCTGGATGGTGCCGAGTTGAGGTGCGGTCAGTCGAGCTTCCGCAACCCCGCGAAGCACGCGCTCAACGCCGAGTTCGCCGGAATCCAGGGTGGAATGCGCCTGCACTGGACTCACGTGGAACCGTCGGTGTCGTTCGAGGGTGTGGACACCACCGTCCTGGCCGATGATCCTCGGACCTGGCCGCCCCAAGCGGTGCTGAGCGGATTCACCTATCAACGGTTCCAGCGCCCGGATGAGTCGAGCGACGACCGGCGCTGGGACATCGACGCCCGGTTGAGCTGGCTGGCCACCGCGCCCATGTTCGACCCAGGACCCTATGAGCAACTCGCACGAGTCCTGCGGGAGCACGGGCTGGCTGTGCAGTCGGAGCGTGTCCTGATCGAAGCTCGAAGCCTGGCATTCCAGGCCGAGCGGGCCGACAGTTCCCGCCTACCCTTCGCTGGCCGGATCCGTGCGCGGGCGGGGCGAGGGCTGCGCCGTCTGTCCGGGACCATCACCGGCTATGGGTATCGACCATCGCGGGCGTTCTTGGCGCTCGTCGCTCTCACCGTCATCGTCGCCGGCACCCTGCTGCTACCGGCCGCCGGACAGGCGATGCGCGCCACCGACGGCAACGGACTGGTCTTCAGCCCAACTCGGACGGCGACCTCATCGAGCGTGCATCCTGACCGGTGCGGTGGCGGCGCCGTGGTCTGCTTCAACGCGGCGTACTACGCCATCGACACCGTCGTCCCGCTCGTCGGTCTGGGCCAACGCTCGACCTGGCATCCCGACGAGAACACCGACATCGGCCCTCTGCTGGCGTTCTGGCTGAACGCCGCCACACTCGTCGGCTGGTTGCTGACCACGCTGTTCGCGTTGGCCCTGACCAAGGCGATCCGTATCACTCCGTAGAGGAAGACAGCCGAAGAAGACGACCTCAGCCGGCGGGGGAGAGCGCCACCCAGTCCAGTTCGCCGGTGCGCAGGGCCTCGACCAGGCGCAGTTCGCCGGCTCGTCGCCAGGTCGATGCGGTATCGACTGAGACGCCGAGGCGGTCTGCAACAACGCGGAGTGGGACGTCGTCCAGCCGGGTCGCCGAGATCAGCAGGCACTCCTCGGGGTCGATCACCGCCGCCCGCAGCGCCCGGGTCAGAACCCAGTCTGGGTGGTCCCACGGCCGCGGTGGCGGCGGACCCCATGCATCCTGAACCCGGATCGTGTCGATGTCCTGCACGTTGTCTCGAGCCCGTCGGACGGCGCGGGCACCGGCATCGATCAGGCGGGCGCAGATGTTCGGCGCATCGAGGTCGATCGTGGCCAGGCGTTCGAGGAATCCAGCGAGCAGCTCGGCGTCCAGGTCCGAGGTCTCGCCGTGCCAGCCGCAGGCAAGCTTGCCCGCACGACGACGCAGGCCTGGCATAGCCAGCCCGACCGCGGCCAACACCCATCCGGGGCCATCACGGCGGGCCAACTGCACGACACGGCGCCAGACGGCGTCCCGGACGGCGCGGGGGGTGTCGTCGTGGATGAGCAATCGCCGCAACTCATCCAGCAGGATCTTCCGGTCTGGCATCCCCTCCACGAGGCGGGCTTCGAAGACCAGTGGCGTCGGGGGAGTTGCGAGCAACACGAATGCCCGTTGCGCGGCGTCCAACGGACTCGCTGACCAGGTCCCCCTTGGCGTGGGGGCGGGCTGAGCGCCGATGCGATGAATCATGGCTGGTTCCTTCCGACCTGGACGGCGCATGCCGCCCACACCGTCCATCTCTTCACACCGGCCCAACTGGTTGGCCAACCGCAATCACGAGAGCGGGCTCGATGCCGCTGTTCACCACCTGGACGCCGTGTGGATCCGAGGTCAGTTGGCTCGGGTTGGGCGGGACGGTTGGCGAGACCTGCTCCTCGAAGACCAACGGGTGAGCCGTGGGTAGGTGTGAACACGTGTCGCCGGCAAGAACCCGGACAGCCATGCCCTCCGATGATCACTACCCACAGCCCGAACTGCCGTCCGCGGAGTCAGTGGCAGCCGCGCATCCGCGCGGAGACAAAACGGATCTTCGCGCCAGACACCGTGCACCGGGGCCACCCCTGGAACACCTGGCCGGCCTGTGGGGCATCGCGCCCGCTCGGCACATCGACGTATCACCTGGTGAGGAACCGGTCCCGCTCGTGCGGGTGCCGGTACCCGGTCCGGGTCCCTCCGGGGATCCCGATGGAGTCTTCGCCGGGCTGACCCCGCCATTGGCGGCATTGCTGCTGTTGAGCTACACCCGACCTGGTGACGTCGTGCTGGATGCAACCTCGGACAAGGCAGTCGAAGGGACGGCTCGCGCCGGAGACCGCGACTATCGGCTGATCGACCTGGCAGCACCGGTGGATTCGAGTGCCGGAAGCCGAGCCCACCTCGTCCTTGCGCCTTGGCCGAACGAGGACTCGGCAGCCAGTACTTCCCCGCTGTCCGGGCAAGTGCAGCTCTTGGTCGAGTACAGAGCCCTGCTGGGCTCCAGGGGTTACGTGCTTCTCGTCGCAGCGGAGCTTGGCGAAGTTGATCCATCGATCCTCGCCACTCAGATCGCGATTGCCGCTTTGGCCAGCGAACTCGGACAGCTGCGCCATGTCGTCGAGATCCTCCGTCCGCTCGACGATCACGAGCCTGGACGCACAGCCGCACCCAATCGCACACGCTCTGGGCTGGTTGCCGTCGTCTGCGCTGCGGCGAGAGGTCGACATGCCTGAGCCGGACCAGGAGCACCGAGATCTGGAGCTGCTCACCGTGGCCGACGTCTGCACGCTCTTCCAGGTGACCAAGGACTGGGTCTACGACGAGGTCGAGGCCGGGCGACTGCCCTACGTGCGACTCGGCCGCAAGCACTTACGTTTCCGGCGGCTCGACCTCGCGAGCTTCCTCTCGCGCCCAGAGGACCGGCGATCGTGACACAGCGTCAGTCGGCCGCCCGCTACTTCGCGTTGGTGATCGCGCTCGGTCCAGCGAAGTGGATTCCCCGGAAGCCTCGCCTGTGGTCGACTACAGGCTATGCCACGAGGGAGGCTCTCCGAGCGTCAGCTGGGCATTCTCCGCTGGGTCGCCGATGGCTGCCCTGAGCGTGCGTGGCCGAACGAATCTCACAAGCTCACCGCGCGAGCGTTGCAGAGTCGCGGCCTGGTTCAGGTCGCTCGTCGGCGCAAGAACTGGACGGCGACCATCACCGAGGCGGGCACGTACTACCTCACGACAGGCGCTTACGAGTCCGGCCCGACGACCGATCATCTCCTGGGTGGCGGCGACCTGACCGATCCGGGCCGCGACACCGTCCGGGCCGCCAAGCCACGACCCAACCGGGCAGCGGATGACGTGACTCCTGACGCCACGACCCGCGCCATGCGGCGTGTCGCGCAACGTCGAAGACCGATCGAGGTCAAGCAGACGAGCCGCCAGATCAAGGAGACGTTCATGCGGTACAAGGTCGTGGTCACGCGCGTCCAGGTGGCAGAACGGTTCGTCCGGGCCGTCGATGAGGACGACGCAGCGGCCAAGGTGCAGGCAGAGTTCGACCGGCCTTACGGCTACTTTGGGTCGTGGAAGACCACCACGTCCGAAGTCGACGTCGTCCAAGCCGAGCAGACCACCGTGCTCGGGCCGGCCCAGCTCTCGCCCGAAGGGCCGATGCTGCTCAGCATCAAGGATGCCGCCAAGGCGCTCGGCATCAGCTACTCGACGCTCTACCAGATGCTGAATCAGGGCGAGATCGAGTGGGTCGCCGTGGGCTCACGGAAGCTCATCTCCCGGCAGCAGCTATTGGACTTCATCAAGGTCAACACGCACCGGGGCTACTACGTCGCGAGGTAGCGTCGGCCAAGGGTTGACGGTGACCCGGGCGCCATCAGCACCCCTCCCTCTCCGCGGTAATGATCACGATGGCGAGTGTCTTGCTCCCAGATCGCCAACGTCAGGCCCGATGAGGTGTCGACGTGGGCGCCGATCATGTCCTGGCGGGCGGAAGGTCCGAAGCGGGACGATTCGAGCGCCAGGACGCGCCTGCCCGGGCCACGTCGTTGAACAACCCTGGCGATCGCGTGGTCTGGCCAAGGTTGTCAGGGCCATTTGCCAGGATGGACTTCTGTCCGTCGACGTAAATGGGAGCCTGAGCGAAGTGTCCAACGATGTCCTGGAGCGTACGCGTAGGTTCCTCGACTATTTGGCTGCGCTGGCCAGGGAGTTGACCACCAAGCCGGAGCGTGACGTTCGGCAGTATGCGGTGGCGGCTCCGATCTGGCCGGCTCAGGTCCCAGTGCACCACGAGGTTGTCCTCGGCCCCGGCGAAGATCGTCCGGCCTGGTTAGTGGTCAAGAAGGTCCAGGAGCCGCAGCCGCCTCAACTGCCTGCGGAGCTCGTTGACGAGGTTGACCTCGCGTCTCTGGATGATCTCGATGAGGGGCCGCGGCTGCGTACGACCGAGCCGTCGGGCGCCGGGGCGGGTGATAGCGAGGCGATTGACGTGTGGAATCCCCGCATTGCGTCGCAGCGACTGCAGCGAGACCTCGACGATTGGATCGCTGCACAGTGGCGTCCCTGGGCGACGAAGGCGCAGCCTGCGCGCGCGGCTCGACGACTGTATTCGGATCTGTTCGGACTGCACCTGTTCCTACAAGCCAACCAATCGACGCACGAGCTGGCATGGGGACACAGCGTGCTGTCCTGGCAGGTGGCCGGTGAGGCGGTGGTTGCGCCGATGCTCACCACCCGGGTCTCGATCGAGGTCGACGAGGACGACGGCAGCCTGCGGCTCATGACTGAGCGTCCATGCGAACTGGAGCTCGACGCGCTGGAGGGCCTCGGACTGCCACTGATCGAGGAGCTGTCCGGATTGCGCGAGCGCCTGCGTCAGGCGGTTCCCGATCCGTGGCTGGAAGGTGGCTTGGACCAGGTCAACCACCAACTGATCGCGCCTTTGGGCCTCGATGCTCGGATCAACGACTCGGACTCCGTGCCGAGGCCGGCGCCTGCGGCGGTCCTCACTCCGACCTGGGTGGTGTCTGCCCGACGACGCCCCCTCCGGCACGAGCGGTTCTACACCGAGCTCGCCGAGGTGATCGACGAAACCGGGTTCCTTCCGGAGGGCGTCGCGGCCGTGGTGGCAGATGACGCCGCGATCGAACGATCGTTGGTGGAACTGGGGGCGGAGCCCGCCGAGAGTTGGCAACCCCTGGCAGATCGCCCGCTGCTACCGCTGGCCTCCAACGAGGACCAGGAGCGGATCGTTCGGCAACTCGTCTCTGCGCGAGGTGTCACGGTGCAGGGGCCGCCTGGAACGGGCAAGACGCACACCATCGCGAACCTGGTGAGCCATCTCGTGGCCCACGGGAAACGAGTTCTTGTCACGGCGCAGAACGAACAGGCACTGGCCGTGCTGCAGGACAAGATCCCCATTGAGTTACGCGACCTGAGTGTGGCGGTTCTCGGCTCGAGTCCAGAGGCGATGGACCAGCTGCGAGCCTCAGCGCAGGCCATGACCGACCTCGTCTCGGGACTGGACGAGGAGCGCGAGTCGCGTCGGGTGGCCGAACTTGGGCAGCACGTCGAGGAGCTCCGCGTCGCCATCCGTCAGACGGAATTGGCGATGGTTGAAGCCTTGCGGACCGAAGAGAGTGAGTTCGATCTTCCCGGTGGCCCGGCCAAGGCCGCCGAGGTGGCCGCTTGGGTCGCCGGGCACGAGGCCGAGTTCGGCCACATCCCGGATCGGGTGTCGCGGGGTGCCGGCCTTCCGCTCACTGACGTCGAGATCGCCGAGCTGTGTCGGCTGTGTAGGGACCTCGCTCCAGACGACGTTTCTGCTGCGCGGATGCAGCGACCGCCGACCGGCGAGCTGCCGACGGGAGTCACGTTCCGGGACTACCACGACAGGTTGGATGGGCTGCGCCAGACCGTCGCCGACCTCGAGCAAGACGGCCTCGACCTTGCTGGCGTGGACGCTCTCGACGATGCGGGGCTGGCCGACCTCGCGACACTGGCGTCGGGGTCCGCCGAGAGGCTTGGTCGACTGGAGCAGCCATGGCTCCACGGAATCCGAAATGCAGTTCGTCAATCACGCGACCTGTTCACCTACTGGGCCGAGCAGGCCGAGAACCTCGCCCGCCGCGCCGCTGTCCTTGTGGACCTGCAACGGCGCACAGTCGGATGGGTCGTCGAGGTTCCCGAGGGCGACCATCGAGCCCAACTCGACCTGCTCGACGACCTCGCAGCGCGGTTCGCCGACGGCAAGAGCGTGCCCAAGTTCGGCGCTCGAGAGCTGCGGCAGCTCTACGAGAGCGCGAGGGTGAATCAACTGCCGCTGAGATCGCGTCAGGACGTCGACCTCGTGCGCGCTCACATCGGCCTGACCGTCGAATCCCGGCACCTGCAGATCCACCTGAGCCAGCTGGCTTCACAAGCCGGGATCCCGGTCCCACCCCCCGGCGCGACTTTCGTTTCAGGTGTCAACGTCGTCGTGGAGCAGCTGCAGGACGCTCTTCAGTGGGAGGCGCACGACCGCCCACGCGTCACCTCAGCCCTTCGCCGGGCAGTCTCCGCGCTGCCCGAGATCCCCGATGCCGCGGCGATGAACAAGGTCGTCCAGTTGCTGAACGCGGCGGCCGCCCGCCGTCAGGAGCGGCAGCTGAGCGCACATCTCGACAGCTGGGTGACCTACCTCGACACGGGGCGGGAGATGCCCGGTGCGTCCCCGCTGTGGGGCCTGTTGCGCTCCCGCCTACACAGAAGGCCGATGGGATACCTGGGATCACGTCTTGGCCGAGGCCTTCCGGCTCGATGCTCTGACGCCCCACGTGCTGCGTCGCGACGCCCTGGTCGACAAGTTCCGGCCGCTTGCGCCTCAATGGGCCTCCCGCATCGAGGCGCAGCCGGTAGACGTGGTTGCCGAGCTGCCGGCTGGAGCCTGGCGCGAGGCGTGGCGCTGGGCCCAGGCGGAAGCGTGGCTGAGTAGTCTTCACGCTCACGGGGAGCTGGAGGTGTTGCAGCGCCGCAGTGAGACCCAGCGGGTCCAGCTCTCGGAGACCGTCATTGATCTCGCGAAACGCTCCGCCGCCATCGGGCTCAAGCACAACCTCAAGGACAACCAGCGACGCGCTCTCTCCGGGTGGCTCAGGGCACTTGCCAAGGTCGGCAAGGGAACCGGCAAGTACGCCCCACACTGGGTCGAACAGGCTCGGGAACAGCTGCCTGAGGCAATGGGAGCTGTCCCCATTTGGATCATGCCGATCCACCGCGTCATCGAGAACTTCGACCCCCGACGTAGTGAGCTGTTCGACGTCGTCATCGTCGACGAGTCCAGCCAATGCGACCTGCTCTCGGTCGGAGTCCTCGCGTTGGGCCGCAAGTGCATCGTCGTTGGCGACGACAAGCAGACCAGTCCGGCCGCCGTCGGCATCGACCGAAGCGGGGTGATGCAGCTGCAGGACATCTACCTCTCCGACGTCCCGCAGAAGGCGTTGCTCACCGTCGACGAGAGCCTCTACGGCATCGCCGAGCGGGCCTTCCCCAACGTCATCATGCTGCGCGAGCACTTCCGGTGCGTGACCGACATCATCCAGTTCAGCAACCGCTACTACGACCACCGCATCCTGCCGCTCCGGGAGCGCACCAGAGACGGCATCGGCGCCGTCCTGCGTGCCATCCCGGTGCCGAACGGGGCATGCACAGGGGCCTCGTCCAGCCGAGTCAACCGTCCCGAAGCTGAGGCATTGGTCGACCAGGTCGTGCGCTGCGCTTCCCAACCCGCCTATGACGGTGCCAGCTTCGGAGTAGTCACCCTCCAGTCAGGACCCCAGTCGCGGGTGATCGAGAACATGCTCGTGGAGAGGCTTGGGCTCGACGAGTTCCAGCGACGTCAGCTCCGAGTGGGCAACCCGTCGGCATTTCAAGGCGACGAGCGCGACGTCGTCTTCGTCAGCGTGGTGGCAGACGACCACGGCTACGCCGCCACCCGTTCAGGCGACAAGCAGCGGGTCAACGTGGCCGCCTCCACGTGCCCGTGATCAGCTATGGGTATTCCATACGGTGGACCCGGCCACTCTGCATCAGGACGACCAACGGCGTGCCTTGATTGAGTACGTCCGAGACGCGGCGAATCGCAGGGAGGAGACGACAGACCTTCTGGAACGCTGCGAATCCGGATTCGAACGTGTCGTGCTCACCCACCTGCTTCAACGCCAGTACAAGGTCAGCGTTCAGCACCGCGTCGGTAGCTACCGCATCGACATGGTCGTCCACGGGGAGCGAGATCGCCTCGCGATCGAGTGCGACGGCGACCGTTTTCATGGACCAGAACAATGGGACGGCGACTTGCGACGACAGCGGGTCCTCGAGCGGCTGGGCTGGAAGTTCTGGCGCGTCCTCGCCTCCACCTACTACCGCTCGCCCCACGCAGCTCTCGACGCCCTCTGGACGCGGCTCGACCGCCTGGGTATCGATCCGGCGTCGGATGTTGGCCAGACCAAGAGCCCCGTACCGGTGGTCACGGTGCCGCCCCTCCCCGAAGCCGTGCCAACGGACCCAGCGGAACGTGCTGAACCAGAGGAAGCCCCTGCCCCGTCCAGTACAGAATCCGGTGTCGCTATCGATGCCCACCAGGAGCCGCTGGAAGGGCCCGCCGTCCTGGCCAAGATTGAGCCGATCGCGGCGTCCGAACCAGGTGTCGAGTCTGCCCCGGCCGGCTGGGACACCGAGGCTGTGGAGTCCACCACGACAACGCTCGAGGGCACGACACCATCGAGTGAGACACCCGATCAATCCCAACCCGACCCATCGGCATCCAATCCCCATCGCGTTCTGGTTCCGGTTCCATACGGTCACCGCCTCGTGGGCTGGATCCGCCCGCACGAGGCAGAGGCGGCCCTGCAGGCTCATCACTCACGCCGGGACGTCCCTGTCCGGGATGGCCAGGAACGTGTCGTGGGGTGGGCGCGGTACCACGCGGACCACTCCAAGGAAGCGATCAAATACCGGTCCAACGTGGAACTCCAACGGACCTCTGCTGCGCGTGGAGCACGGATCGTGGCATGGCTGAAACATCCTGAGGCCGAGGCCATCGTGCGAGCGGCACGAGAGGGACAGGACCTCCGCGTACCTGCGAGCGACCACCACGGTGAATTCCTGGTGCAGTACTTCTCGCCACAGTCGCAGGAAGCCACCACCTATCGCAGCGTGACCCGCCTGCTCCGTGAGAGTCGCTAGTGCCCTGCGTTTGAAGTGATCCGACGGTTGGCTTTCGCGAGGATCTGGTCGGCGGTCTTGGTCCAGGTGAAGGGGTGGGAGCGGTCGTTCCAGCCGTCGATGAAGGCGCGGATCTTGGCGTTGAGGTCTTTGACGGAGCGGTAGGTGCCGCGGTGGATGGCTTGCCGTTCGATGATCGAGAACCAGACCTCGACCAGGTTCATCCACGACGCGTGCGTGGGGGTGAAGTGCACGATGACCCGCGGGTTCGCGGCCAGCCAGTCCCTCACCGCGGCGTGCTTGTGGGCGGCGTAGTTGTCCATCACCAGGTGCAGCTCCACCTCGGGATGGGCGCGGGCGACCTGTTTGAGGAAGGCCAGGAACTCCTGGTGGCGGTGGCGCGGCTTGCAGGCCGCGGTGACCTGCCCGGTGGCGATCTCCAACGCCGCGAACAAGGTGGAGGTCCCGTGCCGGACGTAGTCGTGCGACCGGCGTTCGATCAGGTGCGGCTGCATGGGCAGGATCGGGGCGGTCCGGTCCAGGGCCTGGATCTGGGACTTCTCATCCACACACAGCACGACCGCGTTCTCCGGCGGGTTCAAGTACAGCCCGACCACGTCGGTGACCTTGGCGACCAGCTCCGGGTCGGTGGAGAACCGGAACGACTCACTGCGCCAGGGCTGCACGCCGGCCTCCCGCCAGATCGTGGCCACCGAATGGTCGGAGATCTTCAAATGGCGGGCCAGCAACCGGCTCGACCAGTGCGTCACCCCGAACTTCTTCGGCGGCGGAGCCAACGTCGCCGCGATCACCTTCGCCCGGTCGATCACCCGCGGCTTGCCCGAGCGTGGCTCGTCGTCCAAGCCGGTGATCCCGTTGGCCTGATACCGGTGACGCCACCCGATCACCGTGGTCCTGGTCGCCCCGACCCGCTCGGCGATCACCGTGTTCGAGGCGCCCTCGGAGGCGAGCAGCACGATCCGCGCCCGCAGCGCCAACCCCGCCCGCACCGACGTGGCACGGGTCAACCGGACCAATTCCGCTCGGTCACCCTCACGCAAGATCAAGGCCGGGGCAGGACGATTCGCCATACCCCAGCATCCCAACACCCGAAGCGTCTATCAACTAACCACGCGGGGCACTAGACCTTGGTGGATGACGGGCATGATCGCCGCTCAGGCGGCCTTGACGGCTTGCGGCTGCGGGAAGGAACCGCACTGGCGCCCGACGTCGTTGCGCTGCCTGCCTGCTAGCGCGATCTACACGCCGGGACGCGCGGTTCCCTCGCGGCGACGACCCAGATCATGATCTGGTGGGTCCACCCCCCCGGGGGCTCGGTGAGCCAGCCATGACGCCCACTCGATCATCGGGCGTTCTGGAGCACGACGGCGCCGAATATCAGATCGCTCGGTGTGCCGACGTCCACGTTGAGTAGCCTCCTAGGATCGTGCGGGGGCGATCCGACAACTGGAACGGGCGCTGCAGGGCGGGTCGGACCGACGGGTGATGGTCTTTGACCATGCACCTCGGTTGAGTCCCCCTGCCACGCATGGACGTGAGTCAATCTGGGGATGGAGAGGATAGCGACGTGGTCAAGGCGGTCGAGACCAGTCTGCGCGAGCTGTTGGAGGGGACCAAGCAATACCAGGTGCCGCTGTATCAGCGCACATATGCCTGGAAGAAGGAGCAGCTCGCCCGGCTCTGGGACGACGTCATCCAGCTAGCTGAAGATCGCGAACGTGACGGCGGTGGGGCCACTCACTTCATGGGGTCCCTGGTCCTGGCTCTCACCGGTGATATCGGGCCCGCGGGTCTGTCCCGCTACCTCGTGGTGGACGGCCAGCAGCGACTGACGACCCTGACCCTGCTCCTTGCGGCCCTGCGTGATCACCGAGCTGATACCGAATCAGCAGATCACCAGGCCCGTATCGACGAGCAGTTCTTGATCAACAAGTGGCGCAAGGGTGACGAGCGGCTGAAGCTGCTGCCCACCCAGGCCGACCGTGTCTCCTACCTCGCGTGCATTGACGGAGGCGTCGGTGCAGGCAGCGCGGACAGCATCGGCGAGGCCTACCGCTTCTTCGCCGCTCGCCTCGTGGACCACGACGACCCGGACGACGCCGAGGACATCGAGCGGCTGGAGGAGGCCGTACTCTCCGGTCTCACTCTGGTCTCGGTGACCACCGCCCAGGACGACAACGTCTACCGGATCTTCGAATCGTTGAACAACACCGGCTTGAAGCTGACCCAAGGCGACCTGCTGCGGAACTACCTGTTCATGCGCCTGCCGACCCGCGGCGAGGTGCTCTACGACACCGTCTGGCTTCCCTTGCAGCGACGACTGACCAATGATCAGCTCGAGCTGCTGTTCTGGCTGGACGCCGTCCAGCGCGATGACGCGGTCAACCAGCGGGACACCTACCGTGCCCAGGTCGTCCGCTTGGACACCCTGTCGGACGAGGCATCGGTCGCCGAGGAGATGCACCGTTTCCACCGGCTTTCCGAGCTGTTGGAGCTGATCCTCAACCCGGAGCGAGAGAGCGACCCGGCGGTCCGTGAGCGCCTGTCCCGACTGCAGACATGGGGCACGACCACGGTCTACCCGCTTCTGCTGCACCTGCTCGATCGGCGCGTCAGCGGCCAGGCCAGCAGCGACGAGATCGCCTCGGCCATGCTCTATGTCGAGAGCTTCCTCATTCGCCGAATGATCATTGGTCGGGCCACGAACAACCTCAACCGCATCCTGCTCGCCGCCGTGCCGCAGATCGCCGGGGCGTCCCCCGTGGATGCGGCCCTTCGCCGCTACCTGTCCACCGGTCGGAAGTTCTTCGCCACCGACGAGCAGGTGCGCCAGGGGGCAAGGTCGAACTCGTTCTACTTCTCCGGCCGCACCGCGCAGCGCAAACTCGTGCTCACCTGGCTGGAGCGGACCTACGGCAGCAAGGAGCCGGTTGACCCGCAGGCCTGCACGATCGAACACGTCCTGCCCCAAACGCTGACGCCAGTCTGGCGGGACATGCTCCAAGCGGGCCTCGAATCGGGGAGAACCCGTCGGAGGTCTACGACTCGCTCCTGCACACCCTGGGCAATCTCACTCTCTCTGGGTACAACTCTTCGCTCGGCAATCGGCCGTTCGCCGAGAAGCGGGAGAAGCTGGCACACAGCGGCCTGTTCATGAACCAAGCCGTCGCCCTGCACGAGACCTGGTCTCGTCACCAGATTCTGAGCCGCGCGGATGACCTGGCCAGCCGGATCATCGAGATCTGGCCAGGCCCCGATCCCACGGCGGAGCAGGAGGAAGAGGTCGGCGCGTCGTGGGGGCTGCTGAACCGGGTGCTTGCCGAACTGCCGGCCGGGGCGTGGACGACGTACGGCGACCTCGCCCAGGTCCTCGGTAGTCACGCCGTCCCTGTGGGGCAGCGGATTGCCACGCACCACGTACCGAACGGGCACCGCGTGCTGCAGGCCGGGGGCACCTTTTCGCCCGGCTTCCGGTGGTATCCCGGCAGCAGCCGCACCGACAGTCAGCAGGAGGCGCTCATCGCCGAGGGAGTCCGGTTCGACCCCTCTGGCCGAGCCGACCCTACCCAACACATCGGAGCGGCAGAACTGGCCGAACTGGCCGGCCTCGACGTCGAGTCCGAGGCGTCGACCCAACCCGTAGCCACTGGCAACGCCGGCAGACGAGGTACCGCGGAGAGCTTCTCCGCGCGGCTCACCGAATCCCAGGCGCCTGACACCGCCAAGGGAGTGCTCACGGCGATCGATGGCTGGGCGGCGCTGGGCGGGCGAGTGTCATTCGGGCGAGCCGACGAGACCAGCTGCTTCCTGGTGTACGACCGGGCCGACAGTGGGCAGGGCGACGACATCTGGCCGCTGGCGCTGTACCCGGTGCAGGGCAAGGCCGAGGTGGTCTTCCAATACCTCAAGGCCAGAGCCCCCTTCGACGACGCGTCCCTGCGCAATGAGCTGCGGAGGCGGCTCAACACCGTCGACGGGATCACTCTCCCGGAGAGCAAGCTCGGGCTGCGCCTCCTTCGCCCTCGACGTGCTCGCCGACGCCGAGCGGCGCGGTGCCATCCTCGACGTCCTGCGTTGGTTCATCGACACCTGCCACTCGGCGCAGTGACCACCAGGACCGTCGCCGACCCAGCGACCGATCACCCCAAGTCGACCACCATCCCCGCTATCGGCAGCGTGGTCGTCGTCCGAGACGAGGAGTGGCTGGTCGAGACAGTCGGCCTGAGCGCCGACGGGTGGCGGCTGACCTGTCGGGGGCTCAGTGAACTGGTCCGGGACACCACGGCCACGTTCCTGACCGAGCTCGAACCCGACCTGGAGGTCCTCGACCCGGCCAACGCCCGCATGGTGGCCGATGACTCGCCGGGTTATCGGCGCAGCCGGCTGTGGGTCGAGGCGATGCTGCGCAAGACACCCGTCCCCCTGCACACCCAAGGGCTGACGGTGGCGCATCGGATGCTGCTCGACCCGCTCACCTACCAGCGCAAGGCCGTGATGAAGGCGCTCAGCCTGCAGAACCTGCGACCACGGCTACTCATCGCTGACGCGGTGGGGCTCGGCAAGACCCTGGAGATCGGCATGGTGATCTCCGAGTTGGCCCGTCGGGGCCGGGCGGAGCGCATCCTGGTCGTCACCCCTCGCCACGTTCTCGAGCAGATGCAGCGCGAGCTGTGGGCACGGTTCGCGATCCCGTTGATCCGCTTGGATTCGGCCGGCATCCAGCGCATCCGCCAGGAGCTGCCGGCCACCCGCAACCCGTTCACCTACTACCCCAAGGTGATCGTGTCCGTCGACACCCTCAAGTCCGATCGCTACCGCGCGCACCTGACCAGCCAACGCTGGGACGTCGTGGTCATCGACGAGTCGCACAACCTCACCAACACCGGCACCCAGAACTACGGCCTGGCCCGCACCCTCGCCCCGAACACCGAGGCGCTGCTGCTCGCCTCGGCCACGCCGCACAACGGCAAGCCGGAGTCGTTCGCCACCCTCATCGACCTGCTCGATCCCACCGCGATCGTCGACCCGGCCGATTACACGGTGGCGGACATCGCCCGGTTATTCATCCGGCGGCATCGGCATTCGCCGGACGTCGAACGTGAGGTCGGTCACCACTGGGCCGAACGCGGCGAGCCCAGGCTGATCACCGTCGGCCTCACTCCAGCCGAGGAGGCGATCGTCGACGAACTGTGGCAGACCTGGCTCGCGCCGAACGCCACGCTCGGCACGACGGCGGTGACCCGTCGCGGCGCCGCACTGTTCCCCTGGACCCTCGCCAAGGCGTTCCTGTCCTCCCCGCAGGCCCTGGCCGAGACGGCCCGCAACCGGCGGGCCACCTTGGCCCGTGCTGAACGCCTCACGGCAACCACGGACGACGAGCAGCGGGCACTGGTCGAGCTGGAGGACCTCGCCGCCGTGGCCATCGACACCGGGCCGGCGAAACTCGATGTCCTGGTCGACTACCTGCGGCGGATCGGTGTCGGCCGAGGCTCCGACACCCGGGTCGTCTGCTTCAGTGAGCGCCTGGCCACGCTCGCCTGGCTCGAGGCTGCACTCCCGGAGCAGCTCGGCCTGCCCGCGGTCGCGGTCGCCGTCCTGCAGGGCAACCTGCCCGACGACACCCAGCAGGCCGTCATCGAGTCCTTCGGCCTGACCGACAGCCCGATCCGGGTCCTGCTCGCCGGTGACATGGCCAGCGAGGGCATCAACCTGCACCAGCACTGCCACCACCTCGTGCACATCGACTTGCCGTGGTCACTGATCCGCATCGAACAACGCAACGGCCGGATCGACCGGTACGGGCAGACCGAGGCGCCGCAGATCGCCGCGCTCCTGGCCACCAGCAGCCACGGCGAGTTCTCCGCGGACGTCCGGGTCCTGACCCGCCTGCTCGCCAAGGAGGACGCCGCGCACCGTGCCCTCGGCGACGCGGCGTCCCTGATGCGCCTGCACGACGTCGGTGCCGAGGAGGAGGCCGTGGCGCGCGCGCTGGACGAGCACCGCGACCTGGACGAGGTGGTGCCCGACCCACGGGCGAATGGCCACACGGGGGCAACGGATGCCGACGATGCGGCTGGCGGGCTGTCGTTCGAAGAACTGTTCTCCCTGATCGGAGAACAGACCGAACAGGACAACGACGAGGTGGCTACGGTCGATCCGCCGGGGCTGTTCCGCTCGGACCTGGAGTACTTGCGTGAGGCCTTGGCCGAGGTCTACCCCAACCCCTCGGCGTCCGTGCAGGCAGGGGGCGTCGGCTGGAAGGAGTACCCCGACCGGCGGTTGGTCGAACTGACGCCCCCGCCGGATCTGCGGTCGCGGCTCGCTTTCTTGCCGCAGGACTATGTCGCCGAACGAGGCGTCCGTGATCGCGTCCTGCTTGCCACCTCGACCGCGGTCGGCGAGCAGAGCCTGATCGACGCCCGTCGCCGCGGTTCGGAGAGCCTGTGGCCGCAGGCGCACTACCTTTCGCCCCTGCACCCTGTGCTCGAGTGGGCCACCGCCCGGGCCCTGGCCCGACTGCAACGTGGGGAGGTCCCGGCAGTGCGCGGCGACGTCCTCGGCCCGACAGTCCTCGTACAGGGCGTCCTGCACAACGCCCGCGGCCAGGTGCTGCTGCACACGATCAACGCCGTGACGGCCCTGGACGGCCCGGGCAGCCTGGTCGTCCAAGGCGGCGACGGGCTGGACGTCGTTCGCGCCGCCGGCATCGGCCCTGACGCGATCAACCCGGCAGATCCGATCGAGGACGACTGGGACTGGCTGATCCCACAGGCGGTGGAGCGGATGGGTGAGCACCTGGCCTTCATCCACAACGAACGGATCACCGGCGTGGTTGACCCATTGCGGGACGCCGCCGGGCGGATTCGGGCCTGGCGTCACGCCAGCGAGGCCCGAGCTGCACGGTCGGCGCCGGGCGTGGCGTCCAGGATCCGGCGCGGGATCGAGGAGCACGGAACCGCGGCCCAGCAGCTCGCCCAGGACATGCTGGCGTCCGGCCAGTCGTTGATCAGGCCGCTACTGGTGATCCTGCCCACCGACGGGACGGCGCGATGAGCAGCTTCGACTCGATCGTCATCGGGCAGGACCTGATCAGCGATCACTACCTGACCGCCGAGTTCGACGCCCGGGTTCGCGCCGTCCGCAAGCAGTGGGCGGAACTGGAGTCCTACGACAAGCACACGCCCCGAACGGGTTTGCGCACGTTGGGAGCGCAGATCGCCACAGACCTGGCCCGGCTGCGGGACGCAGGCCCACGCGACGGTGCCCGGAAGGAGGCCCTGCTCGACCTCTACTCCCGGGTGCGTGCCGCCCTGGGCATCGACGCCCCCCGCACCACGCTGGCCTTCGAACGTGGGCCGTCGACCTGACCCTCGACGCCGTTGTCCACCGGACGGCGAGCGGGCTTGCACCTGGTCGTGCTGCAGGCCAACGATGCGACCACCGTCGAGGACGTGCTGGACGGCGACGCTGCCGGCGCCCTGCTCGACCCGCTCACCCGCGACGGCGCGCCCGAGCTGCGATCGACCACGGCACAGGCGATCTCGGAGCTGCTGCTCGCCACCCATCCCGCCCCGCCGCCGCTGGTCGCCGTCCAGGCCGGGGGCTGGCTGCTGGTGACCGAACGGACCCGGTGGGCCGAGGGGCGCTGGCTCGCCGTCGATCTGGCCACGGCGGGTGAACGCCGCGATCAGCGGGCCGCCGGTGAGCTGGAGACGATCGCTGCCCTGATCGGCGACCAGGCACTGCTGCCCGCAGCGGACGGGTCCTGCGGCTTCCTCGACATGCTCACCGACGCGGTCACCCACGCGGTCGGCGTGTCCAAGGACCTGCGCGAAGGCGTCCGAGCCTCGATCGAGTACCTGGCCACGGAGGTGCTGCACCGGCGCCGGGCGAGCGGGCTGACCGACGACGCGGTGCCGGACCTGCCCCGGCAGCTGACGCGACAGAGCCTGCGTTACCTCTACCGGATCCTGTTCCTGTTGTATGCCGAGGCGCACCCCGAATTGGGGGTACTGCCCGTCGGCGACCCCGACTATCGCGACGGCTACGGCCTGGACCGGCTGCGTGACCTGTGCCTGGTCGACCTCACCTCGCAGAAGGCCCGGGGTGGACGGCACCTCTACGCCTCGCTCGGCCGCTTGTTCACCCTCGTCGAGGGCGGGCACGCCCCCTCGGACAGCGGCGCGGACTCCATCGTCATCGAGGCGTTGCGCTCGGATCTGTTCCGGCCCAGCGCGACCGCGCTGATCGATGAGGTGGGGCTGGGCAACGCTGCCCTGCAACGGGTGCTGAGCCGGCTGCTGCTGACCGCGCGGCAGGCCAAGCGTGAGCGCGGGTTCGTCTCCTACGCCCAACTCGGCATCAACCAGCTCGGCGCGGTGTACGAGGGTCTGATGTCCTACACCGGGCGTATCGCCGAGACCGACCTGTACGAGGTGGCCAAAGACGGCGCCCCGGAGAAGGGCTCATGGCTGGTGCCCGCCGCGGGGTTCGACGGCAGCGGCATCGACCCGACGCATCGGGTGCTCCGGCTGGACCCGGACACCGGCGAGACCAAGGCCGTGGTCTACCGGCGCGGGGAGTATATGCTGCGCCTCTCCGGGCGGGATCGGCAGCGCTCGGCGTCCTACTACACCCCGCAGGTGCTCACCGCCTGCGTGGTGCGGCATTCCCTGGCCGAGCTACTCGACCAGCCCGACCATGACGACCCTGACGGCGAGCCCCGGATCACGCCCGCAGCCGACCTGCTGCGCTGGCGGATCTGCGAACCGGCCCTCGGGTCGGGTGCCTTCCTCGTCGAGGCCATCGATCAGATCGCCACCGAGTACCTGAAACGCGCGCAGGCCGAGCGGGGTGAGGCCATCGACCCGGCGGACATGCCCGCGCAGCGGCAGAAGGTGAAGGCCTATCTCGCGCTGCACAACTGCTTCGGGGTCGACCTCAACGACACCGCGGTCGAGCTGGCCGAGATCTCGCTGTGGCTGGCCAGCGTGCACCCCGGGCTGCAGGCACCGTGGTTCGGGCTGCGGCTGCGCCGCGGCAACTCCCTGATCGGTGCGCGCCGCGCGGTGTACCGGGCGGCGGATTACGCGAAAGCCTTGTGGTGGAAGCAGGTCCCGGGTGAGCGCCCGCTCAGCGAACGGCTCCTGGACGGCGAGGTGCACCACTTCCTACTGCCATCCCACGGCTGGGGTGCGGCCGTGGACGCCAACGAGGCCAAGGAGTTCGCGCCGCAGCGGGTCGAGGCCCTCAAGAAATGGCGGACGGCGATCCGGAAGGCCCCGCCCAGAAACAGGGATGCCACCCAGGACGGGCCCAAGCGTTTGGCCGCGCTGGCCCAGCGAGTGGAGACACTGTGGCAGCTGGCGGCGCTGCGACTTGAGATCGCCCACGATCAGTCCCGGCGGGCGATCGACGTCTGGGGTGCTCCTGAGCAACTGACCTCCGGGCCGCCCGGGGGACAGGTGGTCAGCCGGGAGCAGATCGAGCAGTCGCTCGCCGACCCGGCCGGCGCCTATCAGCGGCTGCGGCTGGTGATGGATGCCTGGTGCGCGCTGTGGTTCTGGCCGGTGCTGCCCGATGTCAAAGACCACCGCTACCTCGGCGACCCGGACGACGAGACGACCGCGTCGGTCGACCCCCGGACTGGGAGGCCTGGCTCGACGGGGTGGAGGCGTTGTTAGGTCGCGGCGGCATCGAGCCGCCCAAGGCAGAGCGGCGGGGACGCCACGACACCGGGGTCCGACCGGAGAGGCCTCTGTTCAGCCAGGAGCTCACCTGGGACTCGGTGAACGAGCAGGAGAAGCTGGACCGCCAGCTCAGCGGCGCCTCGTCGGTCGACGTGGTGCTGGACAAGCACCCCTGGCTCGCCGAGTGCCGCCGGCTCGCCGAGCGCGAGGGCTTCTTTCATTGGCAGCTCGACTTCGCACCAGTCTTCGCCTCCGGTCAGCCTGGTGGAGGAGGCTTTGACCTGCAGGTCGGCAACCCGCCCTGGGTGCGCCCCGACTGGGAAGACGACACCACGCTCGCTGAGGACGACCCGTGGTTCACCCTGGCGTTCAAGCCGTCCGTCGGGGCCCGAGTGCTCGAGGACGACGCCCGGCTCCATCGATACCTCACCGAACGCGCTTCCAACGTCGGGACCATCGCGCACCTCGGTAGTGACATCGACCGACCCGTGTTGACTGGCTTGCGGCCCGATCTCTATCGCTGCTTTATGGACCGCACGTGGCGCTCCATGGCGCCGGAGGGTGTAGTCGGGCTGATCCACCCTGAGTCCCACTTCACCGAAGCCCGCGCTGGCCACCTGCGCGAGGAGACTTATCGCCGTCTCCGCCGCCATTGGCAGTTCCGCAACGAGTTCAAGCTTTTCGAGATCATGAATACCCGAGAATATGGGGTCTCGGTTTACAGCCAACCCCGCCGGCCATCGTTCTTGAGCGCATGCTCTCTTTATCATCCTGCCACCGTGGACAAATCTCTGATTCATGACGGCTCGGGAGCTGAGCCCCGGGTTAAAGACGACGTCGACGCAATGGACGTCCGTCCGCACTTGAGTCGCGTCGTCACGGTAGACGAGACGGTGCTTGCGAACTGGGCTGCTCTGATCGACGAGCCTGGTACAGCGGCCGCGCAGGCGCGCCTCCTTCGGCCGGTGAACGCGTCGAGCCAGGCAGTCTTGGGAAAACTCGCCATTTCGTCGAGATTTGCTGAGACGAGTTTCCGCTGGACGTCTGGGTGGAATGAGAAGACCGATTGCGATCGCGGCTATTTTCGGGCGGCTTCGGCTGTGCCAGAGAAGTGGTCAGACGCGATTCTGCAGGGCCCTCACTTCGCGGTCGCCACCCCCCTCGCCCAGCAAGCTCGACCCAGCATGAAGAGCAACAAGGACTACGACAGATGGCATCTTGAGGCATTGCCTGAGAGCGCGATCCCGCGGACGTCCTACCAGCCGGCCATGCCGATCCCGGAGTTCCTCGCCGGCTACCCTCACTGGGACGGTCAGAACTCAGCCGACTTCTTTCGCTTGGCCTGGCGCGATCAAGCCGATTCATCGACAGTCCGCACGCTCTTCGCGGCATTATTACCTCCAGGACCGACTCACGTTGACAATGTACGGACCCTGCGAGCAGAAGCCCGTGACCTGGCCCTTGCGGCCGGTATGTGGGCTTCGCTTCCTACAGACTTCCTCATCAAGGTGTCTGGCAAGGGTCACATCAAGGTCGACATCGTTGAACGACTCCCGCATCCGGCCGACCACCCGCTGGTGCCCCAAGTGATCCTCCGCGCGCTGCGGCTCAACTGCCTGACCAGGGCGTACGCTCCGCTGTGGGAGGAACTGTGGGACCCTTCGTGGCGCGACGACGCCTGGACCCTCGCCCCGCCGTCCGAGGATCGGCCATACCGCCCCGCCCCGCTCGGCGACGTGACCGCGGGGTGGACCATGGCGACCCCACTGCGCAAAGACTTCGACCGCCGCCAGGCATTGGTCGAACTCGATGCTCTCGCCGCGGTGATGCTCGGCATCACCGCCGAGGAGCTGTGCTCGATCTACCGCACCCAGTTCGGCGTCCTGCGCAAGTACGAACGCGCCAACCGCTACGACGCGAACGGCCGCAAGGTCAGCGCAGACGTCCTCGAGGAGCACGCCAAGCACGGTCCGAAGGCTAATCTCGGCCGCTACGTCCTCCCCCTTCACCCCCTCGACCGTGAGGCCGACATGACCCGCGCCCACGAGCAATTCACCAATCCGTCCGCCGAACTGTCACAGAGTTGATAGCGTGGCTTCGCCGTTCATGCACGGAGGGCGCTTTTCCATAGTGCTCATCGACTTGCCAATTCCCGCCTGGGGGCCGTTGTGCGAAGGTATGCACTACTTGCCATGGTTGTCGTGGCACTGGCGATCACTGGTTGTTCTTCGACTCAGGGAACCCCCGGGAGCGAAAATGCGTCGGCGACCCCGTCGCTGCGCCTCGCCGGGGCTCCCGAAGAATCGGCGGATGTCGTCCGCAAGAATGCCCCAAACTACTGCGAGCGATACTTCTCTGCGCCAATCACTAGTATGGCCCGAGCACTGCCGCAGTTGCCGGTCCAGGCGTCTGCCGAAGAATTGAGTGAAGTTCGGGCCAAAGTAGCTCGCGGGGTCCAAGAACTTCGTATCGCGGCTGGCGAGTCACCGCCCGGACTCTCTTTGGCGGCCCAGAGTGCAGCCAATCGCATTGCTGCCTTCGCCGCGGCTCCGACCGATCGATCTGTGATGGCGCAGGCCGTAGGGGCGTTGGCCGATCTCGGCACGCAGACGGGGAGTGCCTGTCAATGAAGAACAGCCGAGGTGCGTGGAGATCCTTCGGGAACTCCATGTGCGCCCTATTGGTGTGTTGCCTGAGCATCGTCAGTTTGGTCGTCGCCCCGTGGGCTCAGGCCGGCGGCTTGGACCCATCACGCTGCAAGCCGATCGATGGGCGTATCACGATTCCCTCGAACTTCGTATTCCATGCCTGCTTCGACGGAACGACGCTCGTCATCCTCAACAGGACCTCGACGCCCGGGTTCATCGAAGCGTCGGGCGATGTCGCGGCGGGCGCGACGGCGCCGGTCGCGGGAGTCCCGCAACTCCCCGCGGCACTCATCGCTCCGCTTGGCGGAGGCATCCTCGCCCCAGGCTTCCAAATGCGTCTGCAGGTGGGGGCCGGGATTGGTCGGGTCTCGGTCTCGTTCGATGGCGAGATCGCTCGCCAGTATGCCCTCGCCTCGATCGCCTACGGGCAGATGCCCTCGGTAACCGGAATCCCCGCCGTGTTCACCGACTATATCCAGGAGGTGGACTCCGTATACGTCGACTATTTGCAGTGCATGAATAAGTCGAACAACTTCTTCGCTCGTAGTGGATGCCTGCTGGGTTTCAGTTGGGATGTGGAATTCGCAGCTGGGCGGCTGGCTGTCAACGGTATCTTGACTGTTCTTGAGGTGCGTCAAATCGTCAAGGCACTCATCGCCTTCGTTCAGATCTCTTGGGATTCCGGCAAAGCCATCGGTGACCTCTCCTTTGTTGCCGGGGCGGCCAAGGTGCTGAGCGTTCCAGCGCGAAGCGCACTCAACGCGGGAGGTGCTCCTGTGAACGGCCAGGGTCCACCTGGTGGCACGCTCACGGTGTCCTTCTCCGAGAACCCCTATCGCTGCGACGGCGGTGTGCGGCCGCTGGGCACACTCTCTGGGGCCGCTGCTGGAGAGCGGGTCGCCTTCGCCTCTCCACAGGTCTCGGGGCTCTCGTCGGGGACGGCAACGGCAAGCGGCACCGTCGCTGTGACATGGCAGTGCGATCCGCCGGATGTCGGTACCTCGTGGCAGGTGACGGCGACAGGTCAGACCTCGCATCGCGCGATCACCTTCGTGGTGAAGTCTCTGGGCGCAATCGTCGATCCCGGCAATCCGCCACCAACATCTCCTCTGTCAGTATCTCTCTCGGAGAACCCATTCCGCTGCGATGGTGGTACTCGGGCGCTCGGGACCCTCTCTGGGGCCGCTCCCGGTGAGCGGATCACCTTCAGCTCCCCCGAGGTGTCGAACCTGAGTCCTGGAACGGCCAGTGCCAGCGGCACGCTTCCCTTGAGGTGGCAGTGCGACCCAGGAGACGTGGGCACAACATGGCACGTCACCGCCACCGGCCAGTCCTCCGGACGACGCGTCACGTTCTCGGTCGGATCCGTTGGGACCCCGGCGCCGCCTCCACCGGTTCAGGCAGCGGCAGGAGAGCTGTTCAGCAACTATGGCTCCGCCAACAAGGGCTACGCGATGTGCCGTGGCAACCCCGGCAATTCCTTGTCCATGCCAGGTGGAACGGTGGAGCAGACCTTCACCGCGCCGTCCGGGTCCGTCTCCGTTACCTCGGCCATGGTTCAGATCGACCCGGCGGCCGAGGTCACAGCGCACATGACCTTGCTGGTCAACGGGCGAGCGCGAGCCTCGGCGACAGCGCAGGCCTCAGGTGACCCCGCTTCAACCTCGGGGAGCGTGACCGTCTCAGGAGGCGACTCGCTCACCCTGAGGATCTCGTTCACGGCGACGGCGGGGAAGATCATCACGGTCTACACGGCTGGTGCCCCAGGCGGCACCTTCCGCACGATCAACTCCTGCCCGGACGGCGCGCCGACTGTCACCCGGAGCGATACCGGGCTTCGGTCGGTCGTCTACGGGACCGCGAGGTGAGGCAGGTGCTGGGGTACGCAGGTTGACATGGATCCCCTCGTTCCTGCGCCGGAGGACGAGCAGAGTTGCTTGCTGTTCGCCGGTGAGGCGGGCGAGTCGTCCGGTCGCTATCGTCCCCGCGCCTACGAACTGAGCCTGCGCGGAAAGGACGTCGTCCAGCATCACCTCACCCACCTGCACGAGATCCACCACAAGGTGCTGAACGACGACACCGCGTGGGGAGCGCTGATTCATATTGCTGCTCGTCATGACGGTTGGGACGAGTTGCTCGGTGAGCTGATCGGCTGCTGCCGGATCGTGCACGAGGCGTTCGCGAGCTTCATGGCCGTGTCGCTCGCCGAACAGCGGCACGTGGACGTCGAGGCGGCGCTCGACGCCTACCCGGTGTACCGACCCCTGGTCAGGCGCATGCGCCGCCTCCTCGACCCGGTGCCTTCGGGGCACCGGCAGGATCTGGCAGCGACCGGGATCGCCCGGTTCTGCATGAGCCCGCCGGTGATCGATCTGGTGACCGATCGGTATCCCGAGAAGATCACGATGGCCGAGATCCCGTCGTCCTGGCTCCCCGATCAACGGTTCTCGATCGTCAGCGGTGTCCGGGAGCACAGCGTCAGGCAAGCCTGCGCCGCGGCCGAGGCCGAGTTCTCCCGGGTGCAAGGCAGACCGTTCGAGGACCTCGGTCTCGATGAGACCGACGACCGCCTGGACGCTGCCTGGGCACTTTGGGAGACCGCATTCGTGAACCACCTGGTGGCCGCCGAACCACGACTCCAGGCGCTCCCGTGCATCGAGGCCAATGCGCACCTGGCGGCCGCGGCACGGCTGATCGTCGCCGCGGCCGCGCAGGGGATCATTATCCCCCTGCCTCATGAACTCGACGAGGGCTCGCTCAGCGACGCGGAATCGGTTCAGCGCCTGCTCACCGCGACCGAGATCGTGCTGCGCCCGGCGCCATGGTCGGCAGCAATGGCCGAAGTCGGTCGTGATGTGGACGGTCGCGACGTTCTCGGCCTCTGTGCGGTAGGAGCGCGACCGTTCCTCGTCGTGCACGGCCGCACCGGCGCCCACCTCGCCGCCGCCTTCGGGTTCGGTGACCACACCCGGGCCGAGCTGCAGGCGACGTCCTCGCCGGTGTTCGCCGTCCGGCTCCTGGTCGACGACGGCACCGGTGGCGACCTCCTGCTTCACGCCACGTTGCCCTCCCCGGAGGCCTACCAGGACCTGCTCCGGCCCTGGCCGGCGGAACACGTTGCCGCCAACTGCATCACCGCGAGCTGCTACACCCAGGCGGGATGGCAACGGGCCTGGCTGCCGGCGATGTCCGCCAAGCCCACCGTCGTGCTGGTCGATGTGGGCCTGCTCGGCATGATCGGTGCAGGCAGGCTGCTCGGCGATCGCGGCACCGTGCACGGCGTGTACGTGGGGCTCGACGATCCGACGCTGAAAGCCCTGGCTTGGCACGTCGAGCATCACCCGCACGTGATGCTCGCGATCGGAGACGACCTCACCGTTCAGCTGGTGGCCGGACAGCTGGAGGACCTGCTGGGCGAGCGCATGGTCATGCGCGATTCCGACTGGTCCGAATGGGTTCCGACCCTCTCGGCGGTATGCGCCAACGTGGTGGGGACGGAGCACCTTCTGCGGTTCGACGGATCGGGTCGGCTCTGATGCGCGAGATCTCCGGGCTCTACCACCGCCGGGGGTGGCGGGTCGACGTGGGCGAAGACGCCGACGCCGATGAGGTGCTGGTGGCCTCGATCCACGAGGCGATGCACGACCGGCTGCAGATGACCACGATTTACGGCTGCACGATCGCCCTACTGCAGGAGCGGGCCGTGAGGGACGACAATCCCGATGGCCTGAACGAGACACTGGCAATGCAGCGGAACTGCACTCGCGTCCACGAGGAGTTCGCGACCTGGATGTCGACCGTTCCGGCGGGCTGGGGTAGTGAACAACTGCACGAAGCCTTCCCGCTATACGTCCGGCACCTGCGCCGAGCCCAGCTGCGCACGGTGGGCCTGGGTGACTACCTCGCGATGCACGCCTGCCAAGGCCTTGCCCGAGCCTGTATGCAACCGGCCGGACTCGCCGAACTGCTCGGCCAGATCGACGCGGCCACTCTGACGGTGGGAATGCTCGATCACTCCATGCGCCCGGACGTGCGGTTGGTGCGCCTGGAACGGGCCCTGCGCGCTCGCGGGTGGGGGGCTCTCGGCGATTGGACCGGTGACGCCGTCGACCTGAGCCCCGAACGTTTCGCCGAGGAGAACGACCCCGACTGGGCCGAACTCAGTCAGGTGGCTACGACTGGTGCCGGGGTCTGCTCGAGACCGCAGGATGCCCGACCCTGCCCTACGACGGGCACCTCCACGCCGTCCGCGCATTGCGCTCCGCGCTCGAGATCCGGGCGGCATCAGACGATCCGGCATCGTCGTTAGTCGCCTTGATGTCGGTCGAATCCGAAACTCTGGTCCTGGAGGACCCGCTTCCGGCCGTGGCCCTTCCGCCGGGAACGCCACCAGGTGCGCTGGCCGCCGGGGATGCGTCGCGTCGCCACCTCTTCCTGGCTATCCGACCCCGCCAGGCGCTGTTGGAGCAATATCGCCTGCGCGGCGCGCCCATCGGGGATGCCGCCCATCTGGCAGTGCTCCGGTGCCAGGGGGATGACGGTGTCGTCGAACTGCTCGACGTGACCGACCTCGACCTCGGGCAATTGGCCAACGCCGGCCCCGTGATCGTCAGCATCGCCATGTCCAGCTTGGCCGACGAGGCCGTGCAACGACACTGGCAACTGCTGCTGAGCCAGAACCAGGCCACGGTCTTCTGCGACCTGCGCCCGTCGGTGAACATCCGCGGCTGGCTCGGCGACCCAGATCTGCGAGTGAGGTACACGATCGTGGGCGTCGAGGGACGGGTTGGCACCGTCCGTCTCTTGGTGTTCCGGATCGAGGACGGCACCACGACCTCACGCCTCTACCTCACCCCCGTCAGCCGCCTCTAGCTCGGCGCTGCTGCTCTGGTTCGCCGAGGCACAGGACATCGCCGGGAGAGCCTGCCGCGACGACACGCTCGGTGATCTGCCGCTCGTGCGGTTCACGGCTGCGCATATCGTGCTCGAGGAACGCCTCTTCGCCTTCACCTCTGGGGACACCGAATGACAGACAGTATCGAACTCCGCGACCGTCTCGCGGTCATCGACTTTCCCGACGAGTTCGACCGAGACTGGCTGTTCGCCGAGGTGTTCACACCGTTGGGAATCGAAGCGGACCAGCACCTGGTCGACCTCTGCGAGGACATCCTGCTCGGCTACACGGCGCAGGCGCCCGGGGAACTGCATATGAGACCCGGCGGATGGCGGATCAACGTCGGCGCCTCGCTGGTGCGAACAACGGTCGCGGCGGCGATCGTGGGGGCCGGACTGATCGGTATCGGGGCAGATCAGGTGCCACTTCAGCTGCTGCCTGCGGTGCTGCCCCTACTGGTGGACATGGACCGAGTCAGGCTGAACCGCGGCGATCGCCAACTCTTCGTCCCGCTGCGGCAGGCTTCGGCGGGCATCGAAGGCGTCGCGGTGAACCCCCAGGTGCTCTACAACCGACTAGACCCCGCCGTCCGAGCACAGCTCAACTACGGTGACTTCACCGCGTTCCTGGACCGTCTGATCGAGGCGGGCGAGCTGGACAACGCCGGTGGCGACGACGTGCGACCGCGCCAACCAGGCAAGCCAGCCTGGCTTCGGATCACCTGGGAGTAGACGGCCACAACAGATCAGTCGAAGAAAAGTCAATGCGCTGACGGTCTCCCAGTTCTGCTGGACAGTAACCTACTGTGATTGTCTGGATACCTTGCGGTCATAGTGGGGCGAGGGCATTGATGGCGATCCCGGCACGATCACAGCGCTCCGTCTACCTCGCCTTGGAAACGGTTTCCTTCGATGACTGCCTCGACTTGTTGACAGATGACCTTTCAGGGGCGGATCCGCAGTTCGTCGAGATCTCGGGCTGTCGGGCAGTCGTCGTGCACCAAGGCATCCCGCTTCATCCCGCGCCGTGGTGCACCGAGCTGAATGCGATCAGTGGGTTGGATATCACCTACCAAGTGAGTTCGGCCGGTGCCGTCCTGATCGTCGAGGTTGAGGACAGCATCTTCGCCATCGGGTTTGGGGGCGGGTCGAGGTGGCTCGCCTCGGACCGGCTCGACGGTCGGTTCGGTTTGCGGTTCGCCATCCGAAGCCTCGACCCGGACGAACTCCAGGACGTCGTGAAACGCACCCCCGGTCTTGGGCGTACCGACATCACGCTGATCCCGGCAGGCGCCACTGTGTGGCAGCTGGGCGTGGACCGCATCGCCCAGATCGTTCGCAGGCTCGGCGGCAAGGCGACCTTCGCGGACCCGGACGGTCAAGAACGGACTGCGCGTGTCGAAGGCGGTAGCGCTTTGCGATTCGGTGTCGCCAACGTCGACGAGACGCTCATCGCAGAGCTGAGCGAGATCGTATCGACACTGCGCAACAAGCCTCCCGTTCCGCAACTCGAATTCGTCGAGCACATCGTGCCGATCACCGACGCGCAGACGCGCGCTGAACTCGATACCCAACTGGAGCTTCTTCTAGGAGCGGGGAGCGTGGATGCCGTCCGCGATCAGCTCGCCGTCGCCGCGCCCGAGCCGACGATCGACGTCCTTCCCCAGACCACGGCGTACGTCGTGAAGATCGGTGGTGCGCGGGCGCAGGAGTACTCCTCGCTGGAGTTGGGGCAAAGGCTTACGTCGACCAATGCCTTCAGGTGGCTCGAAGCCGTTGTGGGTGTGGCCGAGAGACGCTTCTTCCTGCTCGATGCGGCGTGGTACGAGATCGGTGCCCATTACCTCACCACTCTCGTGAGCGAGATCGAAGACTTGGTCGCCGATGGCCCCGATCTCGACCTGCCTGCGTGGCAGCAGGGGCAGGAGGAGCGCGGCTACAACGAACACGTCCAGTCGTGCCGACGAGGGTTCATCTGTCTGGATCGGCAAGGCGTGGTAACCCAGCTGCACCGACGCAACGGGGTCGAGATCTGCGATCTGCTCGGACCCGACGACGAACTGATCCATGTCAAGCGTGCAGCCTCCTCGGCGCCGCTCAGCCACCTGTTCAACCAAGGGCTCGTCTCGGCACAGAGCCTCACCTACGACAAGCAGGCGCGGGCCGGATTCGCCGCGAAGGTCCGGGAGCGTGGGGGCGGCAGGCAGGTGAACGAGGATTTCGTTCCGCGGACCGTCGTCTTCGCCATCCAACTCAAGGCCGGCGAGGCCGTTACGCCAAGAAGTCTCTTCCCGTTCGCCCAGGTGGCCCTGCGGCAGGCCGCCCGCGGTCTGCACGAGCTCGGAGCCACCGTGCATGTGGTGACGATTCCGCAGGCCGCAGCCTGACTACTCGAAATCTCTTGAGTGTTGTTTAGAATGCGCCACCGGCAGGCTCCACGTGGCCCGCGGGTCCTTCGTGGACTTGCCGTGCCAGTCGACCTCCCCCTTCGGCCCGCAGCGCGTCGAGGACGTTCTTGACCCAGGGTGGTGAGCGGTCGACCCGTTCCATGATCTCGCCTGTCCCGAGGGGGCGTCCTGCTCGGCGCAATGCAAAGAGCACGTCGGCGCTGCCATGGGGGAGCCGGGCCGCGCCCACTGGGCGAATCGCGTGGGACGAGGTCAGTGCCTGGTCAGTGCCAGGCGGACTCCCGTACGTCTTGCGGCTATTGGTTGGTGACTGGGAGTGCGAGGGAGTGGTCCGAACGGTGACCGCGCGAGGCTAGGGTCGGGGGATCGAATCACGAGGGGGTGAGCACTGTGCTGCCGTCGCTGGTCGCTGAAGAACTGCGGCGCACCCTGACGGACTTCCTCGGCACCACCTTCGCCCTGACGGATGACGACGTCCGCGCGGATCTCGAACGGTTCCTCCTCGACCCCGACGATGGCATCTTCCGCGGGCCGTTCGTGCGGGCTCGGCTGCCGTTCCGGCCCGCTGCCGACGGATGGCGCGACGCGCTGGACTGGGTTCCGGCCGGATTCCATCCGCATGCCCACCAGACTCGTGCCTGGGCACGGCTGAGCAGCAAGGGCCACGCACCCGCACCGGTCGTGGTCACCACCGGCACGGGATCGGGCAAGACCGAGTCGTTCCTCGTCCCGATCCTCGATCACTGCCGTCGTGCCCGGGCCGCGGGCGAGGGTGGGATCAAGGCGTTGATCCTCTACCCGATGAACGCGCTGGCCAACGACCAGGCCCGTCGGATCGCCGAACTCCTCGAGACCGAACCCGACCTGATCGGGCTCCGTGCGGGCCTGTTCACCGGTGACGGGGGCACAGCCCGGATCGTCGGCGACGGCCGGCTCATCGACGACCGGGACGAACTGCGCGCGCATCCGCCGGATATCTTGCTCACCAACTACAAGATGCTCGACTTCCTCCTGCTCCGCCCCGAAGACCGCTCGCTGTGGACGGGCGCCCCGGACAGCCTGCGCTATCTGGTCCTGGACGAGTTCCACACCTACGACGGTGCCCAGGGCACCGACGTGGCCATGCTGCTGCGGCGCCTCGCCGCTGTCCTCGATCTGCCGCGACCCGGGCGGCTGCTCGGCGACGTCGTCCCCGTCGCCACCTCGGCCACCCTCGGCGACGCCACCGGCGCCGGCGGACTGCTCACCTTCGCGGGTCAGGTCTTCGGCACCGAACTGACGCCGGACGCGCTGATCGGTGAGGACCGTCTGACCGCCGACGAGTGGCGGGCCGGTGCGGTCGAGGTGGCGACGCGACTGCCGAGCGCCGCCCTGTGCCGCCTGGTCGACGAGGCCCTGGGCGCCGGGGCACCCGAGGGCCACCTGGCGGTCGCGGTCCCCACCTGGGCGCTGCTCACCGGCACCACGGCGGACTGGTTCCCGTGCCGAGATGACCTCACCCGGAAGGGGGCGGCCCCCCAGCTGCCCCAGCCCACCGAGCTCGGCGCGAGACTGCGAGTCCATCCCCTCCTCGATGCCCTGCTCGCCCAGGCTCGAACCCCGATCTCCCTGGCCGACCTCGTGGCCCGGCTGCTGCCTGCCTGGACGCCGCAGGAGCAGCGCATCACCGGGCGGCGCCTGATTAGCGGGCTGCTCGCCCTGGTCGCCCTCGCCGAAGACCCGGAGCGCCCCGGTCGCCCCTTGCTCAGCACCGAGGTCCAGGTGTGGATCCGCGAGGTGCGCCGGTTGCTGCGGCGGGTGGGTGACAACGACCCGGACCACGCCGCCTTCCGTTGGGAGAGTGATCGTTTCGGCCAGGCACTCGACGTCCATCTCCCCGCGGTCTACTGCCGGTTCTGCGGTCGTTCCGGCTGGGCCGCCGCCTACCCACCCGCAGGTCAGACCCTCATCGTGGACCCGGTCACCATCTATCGGGAGCAGGTCCGAAACCCGGGGAAGGTCGCAGCCTTGGTGCACGCGCCCGGTGAGGCGGGGTCGACGCTCGATCGAGGTGGCCTCGCTCCCGGCCTGGTGCATTGGTTCCACCCGTTGTCGGGGCTGCTCACCGATACCCCGGCCGAGGACGACGAGAACGCCGTCCCAGTGCTGGCTCCCGGCGACGACGAGGCCACTCGTCGCGACCGCTGCCCGGCGTGTGGCCGTGACGACGGCATCCGGTTCCTCGGCTCCCGGGTGGCCACGTTGACCTCGGTGCTCCTCGGCCACGTCTTCGGCAGCGACAACGTCGAACCCGAGGCGAAACGGACCCTCGTCTTCACCGACAGCGTGCAGGACGCCGCCCATCGGGCGGCCTTCATCGAGTCACGGGCGTACGCGCTCAACCAGCGCGCCCTGATCACCGCTGCGCTCGGGGACGACGAGGTCACTCTGGATCAGCTCGGTCAGCGGATCGTGTCCCACCTGGACGGGCGCCCCGCCACGGATCGATACGCCGCCATCCCGCCCGATCTGACCGATCACGACGCGTTCACGCCGTACTGGACGCGGCCCAGGGGACCCGACGCCAAGACCCGCACTCGCGTGGCGCAGCGCCTGCAGTTCGGCGCCCACCTGGAACTCGGCCTCAATTCCCGGACCGGCCGCTCGCTCGAACTCACCGGCGCCGTCCGCGTCGAGGTCGTCGTCGACAACGTCCGACGGCTGCTGCGCGACCTGTCGAGCGCCATCGCCGAACTGCCGCAACAGATCTCGACAGACGATGCCCGACCGCCCCTGCGGCCATGGGTCTGGGGACCCCTGGCTCGGATGCGCACCCAGGGCCCTGTTGACCACAGCTGGTTCGACACGTATCTCTACGAGGACGGCAATCGATGGAGCATCTGGGGCGGGCGTAACCGGGCCACCGGGATGCCCGCGTTCCCCGGGGGCCGCGACCCCCGGCCCGCACCGGCCTACCCGGTCAGCGCTGCGCCAGCGCCAGAACCCTTCCATGTGATCACCAGCCCCAGAGGCTGGTACGCGCGGTGGACCAGCCGCTGCCTGGGTGTGCCCGCCGCGCACGCTCCAGCCCTGCTGACCGTACTGTTCGAGGTCCTCACCGCCCACGGCGTCCTGACTCGGCGGGCCACGCGCAGCGGTGCCACCGCCTGGCTCATCCCCGCCCATCGCGTCGCCGTGTGGGCCACCGGACCGCACCCGGGCGCCACCGAACGTACCCTCGTCTGCGGCACCTGTTCCCAGCTGTTCCCCGGTGCCGCCGAGCACGTCGAGGCCCTCCTCGGCGGACCATGCCTGCGCGACACGTGTCCGGGGGTGCTGGAGCTGCGCGCCGTCCGTTCTGACTACTACCGGACTTTGTATCTGGGCGGTGACGTCCGACGGATCGTCGCCGCCGAGCACACCGGCCTGCTGGACGGCGAGGACCGCGCCGCTATCGAGGCGGCCTTCAAGCGGCCCACCGAGCCCGACGCGCCCAACGTGCTGGCCTGCACTCCCACCCTCGAACTGGGCATCGACATCGGCGACCTGTCGCTGGTCACCCTGACCTCGCTGCCCCGCTCCACCGCCGCATACCTGCAGCGGGTAGGTCGAGCCGGCCGGCACACAGGTAGCGCCCTGATCGTCTGCGTCCTGCCCTCGCGCGCCCTGGAACTGCACCACCTGACGGACCCGCTGACGATGATCGCCGGAAGGGTCCGACCCCCCGCCTGTCATCTGGACGCAGTCGAGATCCTGCACCGGCAGTTCCTCGCCCACCGCATCGACCAGTGGGCAGGCACCGCCCCCCGCGGCGGCCGGCGGCGGATCCGCGACTACCTCCAGCACGGCGTCGAACCGGGCTCGTGGTTCGGCGACCTGCTCGCGCCCCTGCGCCACGACACGGCGGCGCACGTCGATCGGTTCCTCGATCTGTTCGGCGCGGAGGTCAGCCCAGCCACCCGCGGCGACCTGATCGCCTACGCCGCCCCCGGCCCGGACGGCGCGCCGTCCCCGCTCGAGCGGCAGGTTGCCGCTGCCGCCGAGCAGTGGCAGTCGACCGTTGCCGAGCTGCGCCGACGGCGCAGCGCCCTGCAGTCCGAGCTAGCTCGGCTTGAGGCCTTCGGCGAGGCGGCCGACGACACGGTGAAGATTGATCTGCGGCGCGTCCGTGGCGAGCTCCGGCGCGTCGGCACCGCCTGGACCACAGCCGTCAACGAGTACTGGTTGACCGGCCTGGAGGCCGCTGGGCTGCTGCCCAACTACGCCCTTCTCGACGACCGCACCGTGCTCGACGTGACTCTGTGGTGGACGGACGAGGAATCCGGACAGCACGACCACACCCAGACCAGCTATGCGCGCGGCAGTCGCACCGCCATCGGGGAACTTGCCCCGGGTGCCGTCTTCTACGTGCGGGGATCGGCCGTGCGCATCGACGGGGTCGAAGTGGGCTCGGGAACCGACGCTACCGTCGCCGCGTTGCGCACCTGCCCCACGTGCGGGTGGTCTGACGCAGACCGTGGACCGGTGTCCTGCCCGCGATGTGGCAACGCCCGGACCGCGGACGGCGGTCAGGTGCTCCGGACAGTGCCGTTCCGCGGAGCGACCGCGTTCTTGGCCCGGGAAGGCGCCCGAGCTTCCGACGCCCGAGACGACCGTGAACGCACCATGTTCCGCATCGTCACTGCCGTTGACGTCGACCCGGCCCAGGTCACCCGGGCCTGGCGGCTCGCCGACTATCCGTTCGGGGTCGAGTTCAGCCGGCGCGCCGTCGTCCGCTGGTTCAACCTAGGCCCGGAGCAGGCCGGGGGTGCCTCCCGTGACCTGGCCGGGTGGACCGGCCAGGCGGCGCTGTTCCACGTCTGCCGAAACTGCGGGGTTGTGCCCGCTGCGCAACTTGGGCCGAACGGTCGCGCGGCCACCCCCCAGGATGTGCGGCACCGCGGGTGGTGCGTACAGCGGCATAGCGCCACCGGATTCGACCCCGCAGGGTGGGACAGCGTCGCGCTCACGCACGAGCTGCAGACCCAGGTGCTGCGCCTGCTGGTCCCGCCGGTCCTGACCATGGACGACACGCTGCTGGTCTCGTTCCGGGCAGCCTTGATGATCGGCCTCCGGGCGCTCTTCGGTGGTGACCCGGACCATCTCGATATCGCAGTCACGAGTGCAGCCGGAGCCACCGGGGCCCGCTGGGTGATGACCCTGCACGACCTCGTCCCGGGGGGCACCGGGTATCTGGCCCAGATCGCCGACCCCGAGCACGTGCGCCGGATGCTCACCGCCGCCCGCGACGAATTGGCAGCCTGCCCCTGCCAGGGCGAGGGTCTGCTGGCCTGCCACCGCTGCCTGCTCGCCCATGTCCGTTCCTCCGACGCCGAGCACGCCCGCCGCGACCGTGCAGTCGAGACCCTTGAGGCCATCCTCGGCGCCTGGCAACCGCAGGAGGTGTCCGGCCTGACGGAGATCGCGGTCGGCCCGCACGAATCGCCGCTGGAGCAGCGGTTCCGACAGGCCCTGCGGTCCTGGCTGGACTCCCGCGGCGTCAGCGTGGCCGAGACCCCGACGCCGAGAGGCGACCGGTGGGACTTCCGGCTGGCCGTGGACGCGGCGTCCATGACCTGGACGATGCGGCCCCAGGTCGAGCTGGGCTACTGCGTTCCGGACTTCGTGTTGTCGACCCCCGGGCAGCGGCGCCAGATCGCCGTGTTCTGCGATGGGCTCGCCTTCCACAACCACCCCGCCTGCAACCAGGTCGCCGCCGACTCGGTCAAGCGCGCCCGCCTCACCGAGGACGGCTACCTGGTCTGGGCCATCACCCACGATGACATCGACGCCTTTCTTGCCGCCCAAGCCGATTGGGATCAGGTGGTCTCCGTCCGTTCACCGCGGCCCGGCGCCCAGCGATGGGCCTCCGAACAGCGACGTGCGATGTTCCAGCAGGTGGCTCGTCAACTCGCCGCTGCGCAACCCGGCGGGGGAGCCGTTGCGCCGACGGCATTGACCGGTGACGCGGTGACCGTGTTGGCGCGTGTCCTCCAGGTCCCCGATCCGGCCCGGTGGCGGGTCGCGTCGGTGGCGGCCGCAATCGCTTTGACCGATGGCAGGTTCGGTCCCGAGGTCACCGTCGACGGGGCGCTTGCCGCAGCGCTCGAGGTGGCCGGTGGACCGCAGGTCGCGGCTGCCGGGTCGACCGTGGTTCATCCTGGCCGTCCGGCTCGGGTGACAGTTTCGGCCCACGGCGCGGGCATCGTCGTGCTGCGTCGGCCGGGAAGCATGCCCGCCGTCGATGTCGTCCTGGCCGTCGACGACCGCGCCGACGTTGTCGGGTCCCCGGCGCAGATCGATGCCTGGCGGGACTGGCTCGCACTCGGAAACGTGCTCCGCCTGGCCGGTGAGGAGCACCTCTCGCTGCGAGCCGTCTCGGTGACCGCCGGCCTGGACGAGCTGAGCCCGGACGCTACAGGCTCTGGTCCCGTTGCGGCAGAAGACGTTCCGTCCGCGCCGGGACCGGTCGAGGCCTACCTCCTCGGCCTGCTCGGGGAGGTCGACGAGGCCTGTCGGGACCTTGTACGCGACTTGACCGAACCTGCTGCGGCGAGCGCGATCCCGGGCTTCGAGACCGACGATGGCTATCCGCTGCAGATCGGTTGGCCGGACCACCGGGTGGCTGTCGTGCTGTCGACCGATACCGCCGGACGACACTGGCTCGACGAGCAGGGGTGGACCGCAGTGGTGGCGGGAGACCCCGGTGCTTTGGAGGCGCTGGCGGCCGCTGGGCTCGTCGTGGCAGGGAGGGAGTAGGCCATGCATGTGGTGTTCCATGACGAGTTCACCAAGAGCCTCGGCCGGCTGGACACGGCGATCAAGGCCAAGGTGCTGGACACGGTCCAGAAGCTGCAGCGCGACCCCGACGGAGGAGGACTGGATCTCAAGCTGCCCAAGGGTGCCGCAGACCGGCGGGTGCGTACTGCCAGGGTTGATCTGAACTTCCGCGCCGTCCTGGCCCAGTTCGGTCAGGGCGCCAGCGCACACCTGGTCTTGCTGAACGTGCTGCCCCACGACGACGCCTACACGTTCGCCTCTGGGGCGCGGCTGGATGTCAACCCGGCCAGCGGCGCCTTGGAGCTCTCCACCGCGACCCCGACCCCGGGGTCGGCCACCGAAGCTGTCATGCCACCTTTGCGACCGGGAAGGGTGGGACGGCCCCAGCTGCTGCCGTTCACCGTCGCCGAGCTGACCGGGTTGGGTATCAGCGAGACCGTCGCCACGAGGGCCATCACGATTACCGACGAGGACGACCTGCTTCGCCTGACGGACGGCTTGCCGACCTGGCAGGAGAACGTGCTCCTCGACCTGACATCAGGGCGCAGCTTGGAGGAAGTCAGAGGCCTCTACGTCATCGCCACAGTGTCACCGGTCGAGCATCAGGACGACGGAAACACTCGTGCAGGCCCTGCACCGGCCAAGCTCGCGGATGTCCTTCGGTGTGGTCACGGATGACGAGGATCTTGCCAGGGTCATCACCGGCGATTTCGCCGCCTGGCGGGTGTTCCTGCATCCGACCCAGCGGGCAGTAGCAGAACGGCCGATCTACCGAGGCCCGTTCCGGGTGAGCGGAGGCGCCGGTACCGGCAAGACCGTTGTGGCCCTGCACAGGACGGCCTACCTGATGCGGACAAGCCCAGCAGCCCGGGTCCTGTTGTGCACGTTCAACCGGCCGATGTCGGCGCGCTTGGAGACCGATCTGGCCAGCCTGCTGTCCGGTGAGCACATGCAACGGGTGGACGTCCTGGGCGTCGACCAGTTCGCCCACAAGGTGCTCAGCCGTGCGGGGCGACGGCCGACCTCCATCTTGGGTGACCGCGAGGAGCTCGCCCTGTGGGAAGAGGCCCTGCCCGTAGTCACTGACGTCCGCAACCCCCGGATCACAGCGGCGTTCCTCAAGGATGAGTACCGCTACGTCGTCCTCGCCCACGGGGTTGGCTCCGAGGAGACCTACCTCGCCGTCCCGCGCCGCGGACGCGGGCTGCGCCTCGATCGCGCCCAGCGGCGTCAGGTGTGGCAGATGATCCAGGAGTTCTCCTCGCTGCGCCGCCAGAGCGGCAGGACGACCTACGCGCAGATCGCCGCCGATGCGGCCGAGGTGATGGCTGATCCTGGGGCGCTACCCGAGTGTCGCTACGACCACGTTGTGTTGGATGAGGGCCAAGACCTCCACCCGGCGCACTGGCGACTGCTCCGCGCGGCGGTGGAACCCGGCCCCAACGACATCTTCCTGTGCGAGGACGGCCATCAGCGCCTCTACGGGCAGAAGGTCGTGCTGTCACATCTCGGTATCGAGACCCGTGGCCGGTCGCGGCGGCTCACCCCTGAACTACCGCACCACGCGACAGATCCTGGCTGCCTCGCTCGCGGTGCTGCAGGACGTCCCGATCGAGGATCTGGACGGCGAGAGCGAGAGCACCAGCGGGTATCGAAGCGCTCTGAGCGGTCAGGAGCCCAAACTGCGTGGGTATCCAGATCGTGAGGCAGAGCTCGAAGCTGGCGTGGACGTCGTGCGCCGATGGCTGGAATCCGACGGCTCCCCACAACCAGGCACCATCGCGGTGCTCACCCGGCGCAAGCGAGACGCCGAGTTCGCCGCCCGGTCGTTGAACGCAGCCGGAGTCCCGGCGTCCGTCGGTGGGGCCGGACAGCGGGGCGATCGGCGACCCGTCCATGTGCTGACCATGCACAGCGCCAAGGGCGCTGAGTTCCGGCACGTCCTCTTGTTGCACGCGGACGACGACACGGTTCCAGAACGGGCAGCGGTGGATACCGCTGATGCCGACGAGCGAGATGACGTTCTGCTGCGCGAACGCCTCCTGCTCTACGTGGCATGTAGCCGGGCGCGTGATGATCTCGTGGTGACCTGGTCCGGGCGCCCGTCTCGGTTCCTGGCTGGGCTGGCGGCGGGTCGCGAGGTCTAGCGCTCCGGGCGCGTCTGCCCCAAGGCCGCCAGGAGTTCATCGACGCGCTCGGCATCGTCGACGAAACCGATGGGCGAGCGCAGGTCGTGCTCCTCGTCGTCCGTGGTGACGACGTAGGCCACCGTTGACCGGACCGCTTCCTGCTGATCGACGGTTAACTCGTGCCACCTTGCCAGGATTCCGATCATGACCTCGATGATCCGTTCGCCCTCGTTGAGGTCGAGGAATGGATTGTCACGAGCCGCCTCCCGCACGCACGCCCGGTAGTCATGCAGCTGCTGCAATAGCACATGCCTCATGACGAGCGCCCCATCCGGTCGAGTCATGGCGGTCCGCCCCTCAGCTCGCCTTGAACAAGGTGTCAGCGTGCCACTCCAAGAACTCCCGAGCAGGCTGGTTCACCCGACGCTTGGGCAACGTAATTGCGCGCCGGACGCTTCGCGGGCGTAGAACTCCCCGATACCAGTCCCCGTCGGTTACCCCCACGTACGCGCGCACGATCGCATCGTGCCACGCGCGGTCGAGTACCCGGCTACATCGCGACTGTGAGCCGTCGCCGAGACCGGTGTGCTGGCGCGGACATCAGGCGGGCCATGGCCAGGGCGGCGGTGGTGTCGACGGTGCTGCTGGCGCTGATATACCGCTGCGTGGTGATCAGCGACTGGTGACCGAGCCGCTCCCGCAGGATCTCGATGCTGACTCCGTCCCTGGCGAGCCACGTGGCGTGTGTATGCCTCAAGTCGTGAAATGTCGCTCGTCCGACGATCCCGGCCGAGGCGACGGCTGGTGCCCAGGCCTTGCGGCGGAAGTAGTCCCGAGGGCAGTGGTCGGTCACATTGCGGCCCTTGCGGTTTGGCCGGCGTTTCTTGAGGTCGAGGCCTTCGGCTCGTCGCTTGGCCCGGTACTCGGCGACTGCTCGGCGGCACCAGGGACAGCGGCATCGTCCGGGCCCGTAGCCGGACATGGTGGCGTGGGCGTAGGTCCGCCCGAGCCTGTCCGGCGCCGTCCGACCGAGGTCGACCGGAACCGGTTCCAGTGCAACGGCATCGGTGTGGGGTAGTGGGTCGAGTTCAGGTTGGAGGCGGGACAGCGGGAACAGCAGATCGTCCGGTCCGATGGCGTGCTCGTCGATGAAGTCCAGTAGTTTGGTGGAGGTGAGCGGGTCGAGTCCGACGCGGCGGTCGCGGCCACCCTTGGTGGTGTCCTCGACGACGAACCGGCCGCCGTCGGCGTGCTTGGCGCCGACATCGCTGACCGACCGACACACGGACAGGTAGACCAGCTCGACGTCCTCCGGCACCTCGTCCCCGTAGTGGTCGGGGTCGATCAGCACGACGTCCCGGCCGCGCAGTTCGCTGACCTCACCCCACCGTAGGCCGGTGTGCACGGTGAGCCAGACCAGCATCGTCGACACCGGCCCCGGCAAGCCCGCCAGCAGCCGGTCGACGTCCCCGCGTTCGAAGGCCCGGATCCGGGGCGGCTTCTCCCGCGGCGCCCTGACCCCGACGCAGGGGTGGACGGCGAGGTAGCGCCAGGTCACCGCGGTGGTGAGGATCCCCGACAGCTGCCCCTTCAGGGTGCGGATGCTGCTGGGCTGGTAGCCGCGCCGGCCGAGGTCGGCGATCCACCGAGCCACCGTCTCCGGGGTGATCTCCTGCAGGCGCAAGTGCCCGAACGTGGGCAGCAGGTGCACCCGCAGGGCGTCCTCGTAGCCGCGGGCGGTGTTGGCCCGGTCGGCCACGAACAGCTCCAACCACAACAGCGCGAAGTCCCGGAACTGGGTCCGCGGCTTGCGGGGGTCGACGTGCACGCCGCGGCGCAGCGCCTCGGCCTGCTCGATCCAGGCAGCCTCGGCCGCCTCGTAGGTGTCGTACGTGCCGGCGGACAGGTAGTCCTCGTCCGGTCCTGGCAGGTACAGCGCGGTGTACGCGATCCGGCCGGCGTAGTCCCGCCGGGTCTTGACCTTGCCTGGCTTGCGTCGTCGTCCGCCCATGACGGAGCGCCTCCTCGATGCGGAGCCGCCTCGGCACGCCCTACCCGCCATGATCACCCGTCCCGGATCCGTCCCGTGAACGGTCCCGACACGGCACTCCACGAGGCTCCACCAGAGACCACAAACCGGCTTTGACCTGCGTGTTTGACTTTGAGGGTACCCCGCTGCTGGCTCGATCTGCGCGTTTCGCATCGAGGGGGTCAGGGGTTCGAGTCCCCTCAGCTCCACCCAATGCAGGACCTGAACTACCAGGTCAGAAGCCCTTTCCGGGAGATCCGGGAAGGGCTTCTCATTGATCCGTCCTGGATCCCTGCGAAGGCCTGCCCGAGTCTCGTTGGGGAGCGGCGTCGTCCGGTGGCGCTCGAGCGGTCTCGCTGTATCTGACGCACGGCATCGGGACTCCTGTCAGGGGAGGTCCGGACCGAGCCAGCCGGGGAGCGCCATGGCCCGTGTGTTCATCTCGTACCGGCGTGAGGACACGCCAGTGGTTGCCGCTCGCCTGGCGACTCGGCTGAAGGACGACCTCCGACTGGACAACGTCTTCCTCGACCGGATGGACATCTTGGCCGGCTGGCCGTGGCGCGCCGTCCTGGCTCGCCGGCTGCGCTCCAGCGACGCCGTGCTCGTGCTGGTCGGTGACCGCTGGGGCGGCGGCCCGGACGGGGGACGGATCCTCGCGCCCAACGACATGGTGCGGTGGGAGCTGCGCCGGGCGATGGAGCTGGGGTGCGAGCTGGTACCGACCATGGTGGACGGCGCGCGCCTGCCGACGCGTCTGCCGCCTGAGCTGGGGACGCTGCCCTCGCTGAACTTCATCGAGCTCAACCCC
Organism: Kineosporiaceae bacterium; assembly: GCA_016713225.1. Taxonomy (NCBI): domain Bacteria; kingdom Bacillati; phylum Actinomycetota; class Actinomycetes; order Kineosporiales; family Kineosporiaceae; species Kineosporiaceae bacterium. Next base: position 102,543 of record JADJPO010000007.1, on the reverse strand, counting down.
GCCGACTCCGAGCTCGGCTACCTGGAGCTGCTCGGCGACCTGTTCTACAAGGCGGTGCGCCGTGACGGTGACGTGGTCGTCGTCTACGACGATCACGACGTGGCCGAGGTGCACGTGCGGAAGTTGGCCGGGCTGCTGATCACCGGCGAACTCGGCTCGGAGGGCCGGGACGTGGTGCGGGTGGCGACCCGCGGGTTCGCCGCCGTCGCCTTGGCCGAAGCGGCCGAGCGATGGCCCGAGGTGATCGTGTTGACCGGCGAGCAGGGCATCACGCCCCGGCTTGCAGCGCAGATCAGCGGGCTTCGACGCAATGCCGTGCGGGTCGCCGCCGCTGCCGCCCTGGGGTACTACGCGGGCCGGATCCACGATGACGGCGACGCCAACGGGTCTGGTGATGCCCCGGAAGCCGACCCATCGACCCATCGTGTCGGAGCATCGCGACCGGGGACGGGCCGCAGCGGCTCACCCGGCTGGTGGCGCCGCGCCGTGCAGGCGTTCGCCGCGATCGGCGCCGTGGCGCTGATCGTGACGGTGAGCCAGCTGGTGTTCGGGAACGACACGGACGAAGGTGGGTCGGGCGGTGAGGCGACAACGTCGACGGCTTCGGCATCGGGGCTGTCCGGAGGTTCGGAGCTGACCGTCCGGTTCGCCCAGTCCACCCTGGCCAAGACCTGGGGAGACCCGCCGTTTCGGGTGAGGGCGACCGCCAACCAGCAGGCTCAGATCACCTACGACGCGACCGGGCCGTGCCGGGTCGAGGACGGCCAGGTGAGCCTCGACGGGGCGGGCGCTTGCCGCGTGACGGCGACCGCGGCGTCCACCAACGGCCAGCAGGCGAGCGCGAGGCTTGACATCGCGATCGCCAAGGCGAGGCCGAAGATCTCTGCGGGGGACGTGTCGGTCATGTACTCGCGTGAGTTCGCCCACCAGCTGACGGCCTCGGTCGAGCCCGACATCCCGGTCGGCTACCGGCTCGACCCCGACTACACGCCCAGCCAAGGGTTCCGCTGCCAGATAGAGAACACCGTCCTCACGCTGTCCGCAGGGGTCAACGCCGGCGCTGCCGGCGCATCCCCTGCTCCCGGTGACCTGCCCGATCGAGGTGGCCGCACTGGAGTCGCCGAACATCGAGCCCGGACAGCCCATCAGGTTCGACGTCACGGTGACCGCCCCTACGCTGCACCTGGTGGCCGACCCGACGAGCGCTGACGTCACGGGAGACAACGAGGTGGCGGTCACGCTCACGGAGTCAACAGGCTTCGGCCTGGCGCCGACCGCCGCGTCGAACAAGGCGTCGAACGCACGATGTACTCCTGGCACGATCACCAGGATCTCGCCCACGCAGTTCACCTCGACCGTTGCCACCCGTGGGGGTGACTACACCTGCACGATCACCTGGCGGATGAAGTCCTGGCTGGGTGGGCCCGCGGCAACGACCACCACGACGATCACTGTCAGGCCGCCCGTCGTCCGATAGGGCGCCGCAATCGCCTACGTGTCGTCGGTCGTGAAGTGTTGACCTGCTCGCTGCCCAGTCGACGGCAGACTGATGACACGGTCCGTCCTCCATCGTCGGTCATCGTCCACGCGTTCGCCCGGGCAACCCCCACCGTGTCGGGTGGTGGCGGGCCCGCGAACGCACCATCCGATGTCCTGACGGGAGCCTCACCCCGGCGCCGAGGCATCGGTACCGAAGAATCTCCACTGACCTTCCGTCACGACCTCGACCGTGCCGTCGACCACCGCGATGGCCGTCTCGTCGTCGATCGCGTACGCCGGACCGGAGATACCGGCCGCCCACTGTTCTGCCTCGGCCATCGAGTTGCCCGGCATCCCGTCCGGGGCCAGGTGCGGACAGATCGAGAAGTCGACGACGCCCAAGGTGCTGTCGTCACCGGATGGCGGCCGCCACTGGACGAAGTCCTCCCCGATCCGCGGAGTCATCACCATGCTCCCGGCGCTGAGCCCCACCCAGACCGTCTCGCGCAGTGACGGAATCAGGTCGGCCAGCCCGGACTGCCGCATCCAGTGGCCCAGGTAGAGGGCATCACCGCCGGCTACCAGTCTCCCGGACCAGGGGAACCCAGTACTGCTCCTCGATGCTCGGCAGGGCGGTGAGCTCGAGCACGCCGACGGACTTCCAGCCCAGGTCGACCATGGTCAACTCGGACGTGCCACTGATGAACTTCCAGGGCCCGACACCAGGGCCGACCATGGGGTGCCCGTACTGCGCTGTGGGGATGCACAGCGCGGTCGCCTCGGCGATCGGCTTGCCCAGGAGGCCGACCAGGGCAGCGTGGATGCTGGCGTTCTTCACACCTGCGGACGTGAGGAGAAGCTTCACGACACCTCCGGCGACTTGTCTCGTCGGGCGCGCAGCGGCGCGACCCGTTCGGCATTGTCGCGCAGGGTGTCCGCCAACTCATCGAGCGCGGTCCGGAAGTCGGGAAGTGGCAGATACCCGAAGCCCAATCGGAAGACTCTGGGTGATTCACCGAACCAGGGCACCGCTCCGAGCCGGATGTCCTTCTCGGGGAGCCGCTCCCAGCTGGACGTCGTCCATCGAGAAGCTCCTCGACACCGTACGATGAGCTGAATCACTCGGTCCCGGCTCACCGCAGACGATCGAGATCTCGTCGGATGTAGCGCAGGTGCGCCCATTCCTCGTCGAGGATGACGCGGATGCAGTCACCGACGGTGGGGCGCCACTCGAAGCCCCACGGGTCTTCGCGTTCTTCCGCGAGCAGTTCCGGGGTGGCCGTGTCCAGGAAGTCGGTCACCAGCTGCTGTCGTTCGGCACGCACCTCGAGGATCTCCTCGTAGGGCGGTGGTTCGACGCGGAAGATCGACGTGTCGAAGCCCATCTCGGCGGCACCGGTGAAGAGCTGGCCGATCTCGTGGAACGGTTGCCGTACCCGCAGGATCCCACCGCGCAGCCAGGCGTCGGTCGCCAGGACCAGGTGACGCAGCGTCTGGGCCAACGACCACTCGTCCTCGACGTGCGCGTCCACCAGGTCCGCCGGGGTCGTCGCCACCGTGGTCTGCCATGCCGTCAGGACGGCGACCCACGCCTCCCGCAGGCCTTCGGGTGTGTCCGCGTTCCGCAGCGCGCGCCCCGGGAACCGACGGTCGAGCTCGGCCTCCACCAGAGGCACCACGTCGACCCCGTTGACGAACAGGCTGCCGAAGCTCAGATCGTGGCTGTCGATGTCTAGTCCGTTCACGTCGACGCCGCGCATCGTCACACCGCTGACGTCGCAGGACCGCAGGGTCGCTCCCTTGAAGCTCACCTTGACCAGGGTCGCGCCTTCGAAATCACCCGAGCCGGAGTAGATCGACATCTGCGCATCATCACCGCTCTCGGCCACCGTGTCACCCCGATGGACCAGAGTTCGCAGGCATCATCACGATCGCCCTCCACCCCCACGCCGAGCCGGATGTCGACCTGGCATCAGACCTGCCACTCGCCAGGGCGCGGCTGCGGCATGGCCATACTCCGGCGACGATCCCCGCGTTCCACGGCCGCACGTGGTCATGCTTGGCCCTAGGGTTTCGCTGTGACCGAGATCCGCCCGGCAAGGCTGGTGGCCATCTCGTTGGACTGTCCCGACCCGCAACGGCTCGCCGACTTCTACCTGGGGCTGCTCGGTGGCCGCCGGTTGTGGGCGAAGGACTCGAGCGTCGGGGTGGAAGTGCCCGGAGCGGTGCTGGTGGCTCAACGGATCGAGGGTTACCGCCCTCCGGAGTGGCCCGGGACGTCGATCGTGCACCTGGACCTCTCCGCGGACGATCTCGATGCGGCGGCCGAGCGGGCGGTCGCGCTGGGGGCGACCCTGCCCGAGCAGCGGGACACGCGCTGGCGGGTGCTGCTCGATCCGGCCGGCCATCCGTTCTGCCTGACGCCGTTCACGCCGGATTCGGTGAGCTGACCCGTGCTGCGTCGTCGGGTACACCTGATCGGCCGGCGCCACGGGCCCCACCCGCTCGGCGACGAAGCATGCGCGGATGCTTGGGAGAGCGCTTCCTGGCGCTTCCGGGACAGAGGACGTGGCCCGGCGCGCTCGCATGGTCGCTCGACCCGGGGCTGGTTTCCTACCTCTACTCGAGATTCCGTCAGCGGAGACCACGCTCAAGCATGCACGTTCGCCATGATCACCGTTGGATCGCAGTTTGCTCCGGGTGAACCGGGGGATACTGCGATCTAACGGTGATCATGGTCGGCTGAGGTGGCTCAGGCCCCGAGCAGCTTGTCCCGGCGGGCGCGCAAGGCGGCGACCCGATGCGCGTTGCCGTGCAGCCCGAGGTAGCGCTCGTCGAAGGTGGCCAGCAGGGCGTCGTCCAGCCGCCGCACAGCGCCCGGCGGGTAGCGGTAGGCCATGCGGGCGGGCAGGTCCAGCTGGTTGACCGCACGCAGCGTCTCGCTCAACTCGGGTAGCGAGGTGATGCCCAGCTCGAGCAGCAGCCCCGAGATCCAGTCGTAGTGATCGGTGCGCGACCAGCCGGCGTCCGGGTATTGCCCGGCCAGGAAGGCCGCCAGTTCGCGGGCCTCGATCCGCGGGTCGGCCGAGGCTCCGGGTGGTTCCTCGGCAGCCACCGGGACGACGCCACCGTGCAGCCGCTCGTGAATGGCCGTGAACTCCCGGTCGGCGAGCTCGAGCAGGCCTGCGGCGAGGGTGAACCGACGGTCGAACTCGCGGGCGTGCTCGTCGGGAACCGTTCCCTTGTACCGGATGTCGTGTTCGAACTCGGCCCATGCGTGCTGCAGCACGGTGCGGATCTGCACCGCGGCCACCTGCCCCCGCAACGGGTCGAGTGCCGGATCGGCCTCGCGGGCGCCGTCCAGCGTGATCAGCAGATGCCGGCTCGAATACCCGAACCGGCCTTCGCTGGCGGTCTCGTGCCCCAGGTCGCGATCATCGGTGACGACGACCTGGTCGGCCAGCAGGTCGGCCACGGCGGCGACATCACTCGCCACGTACGTGACCACGCGCACGCCGATCTGGTCGGTGATCTCCCGTAACGGATCCGGGAACTGGGGCACGCCGTCCTGCCGCCGAGCGGCCTTGCCGGCAAAGGACGCCACGCTCTTGGCTCGGCCGGTCACGCTCAGGTAGTTGATGCCCGCCTCGTCCAGGATCGCCTGCACCAAGGTGGTGAAACCTGTTGCCGCAAGCACCATCTCGTCGTGTCGAGCCGCATACTCACGCACCGCTGCCCCGATGGGCTCGTGGTCGATCGGGAGTGTCGGGGTGACGATGCAGCCGTTCTCGTCGTCGCCGTAGATCGTCAGCCGATCCGGGCACCGGGCCGCCATCAGGGCGACGTAGGCGCAGATCACCGCGTCGACCTGGTCCTCCACCCGGCGCAGTTCGCTCTTGCGGCCGGCGGTCTCGACCGCCGTCACCAGGCCGGGCCAGGGCGAGTCCGGACCGTCGAGCAGCAGCGCGGGAGCGGCATCGGCGAGGCCCTCGAGCAGCCGCATCAGGGTGAGCAGTTCGGCGCGCAGCAGCGGCAGGCCGCGCCCGGGCTTGTTCTTGTACTTCAGCGTGCGGCCGAGCCGGAACAGGGCGACGGTGGCGGCGTGCGGATAGACCTCGATGGCCCGGCGCGCGCGCTGCGATCGGGGATTCAGGTCCAGACCCAGAACGGCGCCCAGCCGGGCACCTCGGGGCACTCCGCTGAACTCGGGTTTGCCGGTGTTGACGGGATGAGCCCCGGCCTCGAATCGCGCGAAATCACGGTTGAGCGCGGCCTCGGCCGGGCGGTTGCCGGTGGGGTTGCGCACGATCAGTGGGGCATCGATCGCCACCAGCAGGTCGGCGGGCGTTCCGTCGGGGCCGTGCGAGAACGAGGCGAGCGAGGCCAGGATCTGCTCGTCGGTGCGCACGGCGTCGACGTGCAGCAGTCGGCCGGCCTCGTCCAGAACGGCCAGCCCGGTGCGGCTCTTCTCGCCCCAGGCGAGGTCCATGCCGATGACGTTCACGCCGTCGATTCCGCCGATGCCCGTGGAACGCGTTGACCTAGAAGTAGCGCCGCTCCAACCACACCACGGGCCCGAACAACAGGTACCCGATGCCCAACGCCGGGATGATCAGGTTCGGTGCGAGCACGCCCATCAGACCCAGCACCAGTGCCACCCCGATGAGCCAGCCCGGCGCACGGGGTGCGGCGGCCAGCTTGGGGTAGGGCAGTTCGGTGACCATCAGGACCGCCAGGACGCCCATCAGCAGCGTCGTGGTCAGTTGCCCGGCATCGGGGAACACGAGCAGCCAGCCACACAGCAGCACGGCCGTGGCCGTGGTCGGCATGCCGGCGAAGAAGTTCGACTTCTTGGGTGAGATCACGAAGCGGGCGAGCCGGATCGCCGCGGCCACCGCCATGGCGATGACGCCGGCCACCATGCCGTGCAGCAGGCTGTCCAGGCCGCCGTGGGCCTGCACCACCACCAGCGGGCAGACCACGCCGAACGTGGCCATGTCGCACAGCGAGTCGAGTTGGCCGCCGAACGGGGTCGCCACCCCCCAGGCGCGGGCGAGCAGGCCATCAGCACCGTCACCGGCGGCAACCAGGATCATCACCAGCGCAGCGGTCGAGGTTCGCCCGTCCAGCGCCAGGCTCAGCGCGACGATGCTCAGCGCGAGACCCGACAAGGTCAGCAGGTTGACGAGCCCGAACCGGATCAGTCGCCCCCGGGTACGCGGGCCGGGCAACAGCGGCGGGACGGGGGCCAACGGGGCCTCGGCGAGCGCCTCGTCCAGGGACGTGGTGAGGTCGGGGGACAACGGGGCTGCTCTGCCACCCGTCGCGGATTCGGGCGTCATCGTCTCGCTGTCCTCCTAGGCCAGATCATGCCTCGTGCCCGGGGCGTGCGTGGTCGCACGAACCGGCCCCCTACGGCACATCGGGCCGACCAGCGCCAGCGGAAAACTGCGGCCCACCGGTGTCGATCGGCGAGCCATGGATGGTCAGGGGCGCGTAAAGCACACCACATCACGGGTGTTCGGAACAACGACCGCAGCCTGCCGCTCGTCGCCGTCACCGACCTGTCTCGCCACCGCCGCCACCTGCGGTTCACTCATTCCTGCAGGTCGGACCGTGTGAACCGGGCGAGAACAGTGCGCCCGCCGATCACTCTCTCGCCAACGGAAACTTCTGCCCGCGCCGTCCCGGCGGGCAGGTACACATCGGTCCGCGAACCGAACCGGATGAGTCCGAACCGTTGACCGGCCCGCAGCCGATCCCCCGGTCGGGTGCGCACCACGATGCGTCGCGCGATGAGGCCGGTGCGTTGCGCCACGATCACCGGGCCGTGTGTGGTGCCCAGGGTCAGGTAGGCCGCGACGTTGTGCTCGGCGCCCTCGGTCTGCGCCATCGCATACCCGCCGCGATGCCGCTGGACGGCGACCACCTCGCCGCTGATCGGCGTCCGGTTGACGTGGACGTCGAGCACCGACAGGAAGGTGGCGATGCGCAACCACCGGCCGGGCCCGATCCGAGGGTCCTCGACCTCCTCGACCGACAGGATCCGCCCGTCGGAGGCCGCCAACACCTCGTCCGGGTCCGGCGTCCAACCCGGGTCGTCGCTGGGCGAGCGGTCCGGGTCGCGGAAGAACAGGGTCAGCGCCACGCCTGCCACGGCGGTCACCACGCGGACCAGCCGCGCCGACCGGGGCGCTCGTCGTGCCCCGAGCAGGCCGGTCAGGCCGGCGAAGACGGCCGCGGTCACCAGCCCGTCGCGGTCGACGCCGAGCCGTCCCACGCCGAGCCGGTGGCTGTCGGGAGCGCGAGTCCTGGAGGTGAGCACCCCGCGTTTATAGCCCACCCGAGCCGGCAGTGCGTCGCACGATCACCCCTGCGCGGCGCCGTCCTGCAGCAGATAGCCGTTGCCGCGGTTCGCCCACATCCACGGCTGGACCTCGAAACTCTCGTAGCCGTGGGCCACGAAGGCGTCGGATCGCGCGAACGCCTCGGCCTCGTCCTGGGAATCGAAGTGGGCCAGAACCAACCCGCCGGTGCCGTCGGCCAGGGGGCCGGCGGCGATCAGGCGCCCCTGCTCGTCCAGGTGTCGCAGGCCCGCGACGTGGGCACTGACCACGTCGTGGGTCAACGGCCGGTCGTCGATGCGCTGCAGGAAGATGGCGAACTCCATGGCCGGGACCGTACCTGCCGGGCCGGTGATCTGGCACAGGTGCCCCGGATCTGACCCGTCGGGTGCCTGCTTGACACCGATTTGGGGTGGTGGCCATCTAGGGTGCTCTCGCGAGGAGGCGAACCATCGACGACGATCTCGAGCAGGTGCACGCGACGCTCACCGTGCGGCTGCGGGCGGCCGGGTGCGTGTTCGCCGAGGACGAGGCCGGGCTGCTGCTCGAGGCCACCACCGAGGCGGGTCACCTCGACGCCCAGCTGCTCGAGGTCATGGTCCGCCGCCGGGAGCAGGGCCATCCGCTCGAGCACATCGTGGGCTGGGCCGCGTTCGACGGCTGGCGGGTGCGGGTGGGTGAGGGGGTGTTCGTGCCCCGACGGCGCAGCGAGTTCGTGGTCGAGGTCGCCGTCGACGAGCTGATCGGTCTGGGCCGGCGGCGTCCGGTGGTCGTGGACCTCTGTTGCGGCTCCGGGGCGATCGCCGGGGCGATCGCGCGGCGGATCGAACGGATCGAGATCCACGCCGTGGACGTCGATCCCGTGGCCGTCGCCTGCGCCCGGGGCAATCTCGCCGAGCTGGCGGGACTGGTCGAGGACGGGTCGACCGCCGACGTGGTGACGGGCGATCTGTATCGGCCGCTGGCCCTCGGGCTGCGCGGTCGCGTCGATCTCATCGTCTGCTCGCCGCCCTACGTGCCGACCGGTGCGGTCGCGACGATGCCGATCGAGGCCCGGGTGTTCGAGCCGCTCAGGGCACTGGACGGCGGGGACGACGGTTTGGCGATCGCGCGGCGCGTCATCAGCGGTGCCGGTGAGTGGCTGGCACCGGACGGCGTCCTGCTGGTGGAAGGGGCGCGTTCACAGGCGCCCGTGGCGGCGCGGGCCGCGGCGGGGGCAGGGCTGACGGCCGAGGTACGCCACGACGCCGAGCGCGGGGCCACCGTGCTCGTGGGCCGTCGGGTGGCGCAACGCGCCGAGCAGACCCCTCAGTAGCGGCGCTCGGGCAGCGTCGGGTACCAGCCTTGCTGCGGGCGGGCGCGCTCAGCGTGCGCGTCGCTGGTGTCCTGCCCCAGCCATGGGGCCACGAGGCAGGTCACCAGCAGCGTGAGGAGCAGTGTGGTGAGCATTGCTGTTGCCTCTCGATGGATGGCGTGGCGTTCGGTGTCGCCGAATGCGTCAGTGGGGGGTGGGCAGGGCGGGGTACCAACCCTGCGACGGGTGAGAGTTCTCGGAGTGGCCATCGCTGGTGTCCTGGCCGAGCCAGGGCGCCACGATGCAGATCGCCAGCAGGATCAGGAACAGAACCAACATGACCGGTCGCCTTCTCAGTAGTGCGTCTCCCGACGGAGTCCCCGTCGGGATGTCTCTATCATCGGCCATATATCGTTCGAAATCCAGCGAGGGTTATTGAAAGACACTTCAGTTCTGCTGAACAATGGAGCGTGCTCACCACTCGCTTGCTCGTCGTCCATCGCACCGTGATCGCCGAGGGCACGCTCACCGCGGCGGCGGCGTCCCTGGGGTACACCGTCTCGGCGGTCAGCCAGCAGCTCGATCAACTCGAGCACGAGGCCGGCTCGCCCTTGTACGAGAAGGCGGGCCGCGGCGTCCGGCCGACCGCGGCGGGACTGCTGCTGGCCGAGCACGCCGAACGCATCCTGCGCGCCGTGGCCGACGCCGAGGGTGAACTGGCCGATCTGCGGGCCGGGCGCACCGGCCGGTTGCGGGTGGTCTCGTTCCACTCGGCGGGCGAGTCGCTGCTGCCCCCGGCGATCGCCGAGTTGCGTCGGGTGATGCCGGGTCTGCACGTGCGGCCACTGGTCGACGAGACGGACGGCGCGCTGCGCCGGCTGCGGGCCGGTGAGGTCGAGCTGGTCATCGTGGTGGAGCCGTTCGCCCGAGGCGCCGAGCCCCAGGACGATCTGGTGCGAACCCACCTGCTGGACGACGAGTACCGGCTGTTGCTGCAACACGACCACCCGCTGGCACACCGGCGGGCGATCGACGTGTCCGCGTTGGCCGACGCCGATTGGGTGATCACCACGGGCGCGGCCGACTATGTGCGGGAGGCGACCGTGACCGCGTGCCGCCGGGCCGGGTTCACGCCGCGCGTCAGTGCCGAGGGTGACGAGTTCGCGGTCACCCAGGGCTATGTGGCCGCGGGGCTGGGAGTGGCCCTGGCACCGCTGCTCGCCCTGGGCGCCGTACGCGAGCAGGTGGTGGTGCGCCGGTTGCAGCAGCCGCCGGCACCGCGCCACATCTGGTTGGTCACCCGACGATCGCTGACAGATCAGCCGGCCGTGCGGCGGATGATCCGGGCGCTGCGCACGGCGGCCCAGGCGGCCGCCCCGGCGAGCCGTCCCCGCTGAGTTCGACCGCTCGGATGCTCCGAACGGGAAGCCGTTGACCCGCTCGGGTCACCCCACCCGGCCACACGGGTGGTGGCTCGCTGTGATGTAGCGCTGACTCGTTGTTGCTTTCTAACTTGGAGCAGTCAGAAGAGCACGTTGGGTCACGACTACGACAGCAGGGAGTTGCGAGCATGGACGAGCGCACCCGATTCGGACGAGGCGCAGTGCGGCGAGGTGGTCTCGTGGCGGGGTTACTGACCATCCTGCTGTTCACCGGAGCAGGATCCGCCTCGGCGGTCACCACGTTGTCGGCGGGTGATCCGACCGTGCAGCGACTCTCGGCGCTGTCACCGATCAAGGACCCGATCAGCACCTGTCGGGGGGTGCGGTGGCAGTGAGCCGTCGACTCGGGCTGTTCACCGCCCGGGGCAGCGCGCTCGGTGCCCTCCTTGCCCTGCCTGCCCTGGCTCTGCCCTTGGCGACGGGCTCCGCGGCGGCCGCGAGCGGCGGCGCCGGGGGCCTCGACACCGAGGTGAGTTCCGTGGTGGTGATGGCGGCAGCGGGCCAGGAGTCCGCCGTCCAGCGCCGGGCCGAGGACCTCGGCCTGCAGATCACGCGCCGCCTCGACATCGTGCACGGCTTCGCGGCGCAGGGTTCGGCTCAGGCCGTGGCCCGGCTGAGCGCGGCACCTGCCGTGGTCTCGGTGACCCCCGACCGCGCCGTGCACCCGACGTCGATCGACCCCGGGCTCGGCTACGACGTGGCGGCCGCCGGGTCGTCGTCGTCCATCACCCAGATCGTGGGAGCCCAGGCCGCGTGGGCCAAGGGCTGGACCGGCGCCGGTGTGGACGTCGCGGTGATCGACACCGGGGTCAGCACCGTGCCCGGTCTGGACGCCGCCGGCAAGGTGATCGTGGGGCCGGACCTGTCCTTCGACTCCCAGACCAGCACGCCGGGCGTCGACGGGTTCGGGCACGGCACCTTCATGGCGGGTCTGATCGCGGGACGCGACCCACTGCTGAGTACGAAGGGCAACTGCTCGACCTGCCTGACCGGAAGCTCTCTCAGTGATACCCGGATCTTCACCGGAGTGGCACCCGACTCGCGCATCGTGAACGTCAAGGTCGGGGCACGCAACGGGGCGGCCGACGTCTCCCAGGTGATCGCGGCCATCGACTGGACCGTGCAGCACGCGCACGACTCCGGTCTGAACATCCGGGTGCTCAACCTCAGCTTCGGCACCGACAGCGCCCAGTCGTATCTGGTCGACCCGCTGGCCTACGCCGCCGAGCAGGCCTGGAAGCGCGGCCTGGTCGTCGTCGCCTCCGCCGGTAACGAGGGCAAGACCCAGACCAAGCTGGCCTCGCCGGCCTACGACCCGTACGTCCTTGCTGTCGGTGGGCTGGACAGCATGGGAACCGTCGTGACGTCGGACGACGTGGTGGCCGACTTCGCGCAGAACGGCACCGTGTTGCGGCCGGTCGACGTGGTCGCGCCGGCGGTCAGCACCATCGGACTGCGGGTGCCGGGCTCGTTCATCGACACCCTGGCCGAGAACCAGGGCAAGGTGGGCACCCGGTTCCAGCGGGGGTCGGGGACCTCGGAGGCGGCCGCGATCGTGTCGGGTCTGGCGGCGCTCGTGGTGCAGAAGAACCCCACGGCCACACCGGACCAGATCAAGGCGCTGATCACCTCGACGGCGACCTCGCTGCGGCCGGTGGAGATCACCGAGGAGCTGAAGGCCGAGGCCAAGCGGCGGGGGATGAAGCCGGAGGACTACGCGGCGCTGCTCACCTGGCGTAACCGCACCTACGGTGGGTACGGCATCCCGTCGGCGATCGCTGCGCTGTCCCAGTCGCCGTCGAGTTCGGCTCGCCAGATCTATCTGCCGAGCGTGGGTGGCGGCTCCCTGGAGGCCACTCGTGGCGGCGTCCACGTGCTGAACAACGGGGTCGAACTGACCGGCGAGAAGGACATCTTCGGGCGTGCGGTGTCGACCTCGACCCTGGCTGCGGCGGAGGCTCGCGGTGCTGCCTGGACCGGCGGGACGTGGAACGGTAGCCGTTGGTCCGGCGACACCTGGTCGGGTAGCCGGTGGAGCACCGCCACCTGGACCGGCTCGGACTGGTCCGGCAGTCGCTGGTCCGGCAGCCGCTGGTCGGGGACCAGCTGGTCGGGCAGCCGGTGGTCCAGCGTCGGGTGGAGCTGACCCGGGCAGACGCTGCTACCGCCTGCTGAGGGACGTGGGGCCGATCTGACCGGGTGAATCCGGTCAGGTCGGCCCGCTCGGGTCAACTCCGGCTGTCGCCGGTTCGATGACACTCTGGTGAGCACAGGGTCCGAAGGGTCGCCGCGTGCCCCGGACCTGTTGTCAGGGGTCGGTGAGGTGCGCCCCCGCCCGCTGCCGGCCCATCGGACGCTGGTGCTCTGCCTCGGCCTGCTGGCCATCGGGGTGGCCCTCGAGCCCCGGTGGTCGACCCCCGATGCCCCGGCCGCGGGGGTCGGCCTCGCCTGGTGGCAGCTCGCGGTGGTCTTCGCCCTCGCCGGGGTGTTCGTCTTCCACGTCGAGATCGACAGTGAGGCGCACACCTTCTCGCTCAGCGAGGTGCCCTTCGTCCTGGGCCTGCTGTTCGCCTCACCGGTCGAACTGCTCATCGCTCGGCTGGTGGGTGAGGCCGTCGTCCTGATCGCCTGGGAGCGGCAGAGCCCGACCAAGCTCGCGTTCAACCTCAGCCTGTTCTTCGCCGAGATCTCCACCGCACTGGCGGTGTTCGGGTCGATCGACACCGGCGCCTCGCCGTTGCACTGGACCAGCTGGGTGTCGGCGCTGGTGGCGGTCAGCAGCAGTGCCGTGCTGGGCGCGGCAGCCGTCTGGACCGTGATCCGGCTGCACCGCGGCGAGGTGAGTCCCCGGATGCTGATCCTGACGGCCGCCGTGACCGCGCTCGGGAACACCGGTTTGGCCGTGGTGGCCGCCGTCTTGCTCATCGCGGCGCCGCTGGCACTGATCCCGCTGCTGCTGGTGGCGGGCGTCGTCGTGTCGGCCTACCGCGGGTACACCCGGTTGACGCGCCGCTATGCGGGCTTGGAGCTGCTCTATCAGTTCACCCGGATCACGGGCGGCTCGCAGCGTCCCGAGGAGACCCTGCAACGGGTCCTCGACGAGGCGAGCCGGCTGCTGCGCACCGACCGGGCGATGATCGCCCTCTACGAGCCGGGCCAGGAGGTGCCGTGGATGTTCCTGGACACCAGGGGAAGCAGTCCCCGGGAGGACCTGCCGCTGCTGGCGAACCTGCCCGGCGACCTGCGCCGTCAGGTACTGGAAGCCGGCCCGGTGCTGATTCCCCGAACCGTCACCGATGCCGGGCGGCAAGGCGTGCTGCGGGCGCTGCACGCCCGGGGACTGCATGGCCGCCCCGTTGATCAGCGGCGGCGAGGTGACCGGTGTGATGGTGGTCTGCGACCGCCTCGGCGAGGTGAGCACCTTCGACGCCGAGGACGGGCGGTTGTTCGCCACCCTGGCCTCACAGGCGGCGGTGGCGCTGGAGAACGGCCGCCTGATCGATCGCCTGCACACCCAGATCCAGGCGCGCGAGCACGAGGCGTTGCACGATGCGCTGACCGGGCTGCCGAACCGGACGCTGTTCTACCAGCGGCTTCGCCGGGCCTTGGAGGAATCGTCCGCCGGCGGTGAGGTCGCCATTCTGGTGCTCGACCTGGACGGGTTCAAGGACGTGAACGACACCCTCGGCCACCACTCCGGTGATCAGCTGCTGTGCGAGGTCTCGGCCCGCCTGGCCGGGGTGGTGGAGGGGCAGGGCACCGTGGCGCGGCTGGGTGGCGACGAGTTCGCCGTGCTGCTGCCCGCCGCCGAGTCGACGACCGGTGAGGCGGTGGCCCAGCGGATCATCGAGGCGATCCGCCGTCCGGTGACCTTGTCGTCGATGACGTTGACCGTCGGGGCCAGTATCGGCATGGCGCTCGCGCCCCGGCACGGCACGGATCCCGATGGCCTGCTGCAGCGCGCTGATGTGGCGATGTACCAGGCCAAGCGGGCGCAGAGTGGGGTCGAGGTCTACGACCCCGACACGGACTGGAACAGCCAGTACCGATTGCGTTTGGCCGGAGAGCTACGGTCGGCGGTGACCCGCGGCGAGATCGAGGTCTGGTACCAACCGATCGCGCGCACCGCGGACGTCGAGGTGACCGGGGTCGAGGCCCTGGCGCGCTGGCACCATGCCGAGTTGGGACCCATCTCACCGGGGGAGTTCATCCCGGTGGCCGAGCGCACGGGTCTGATCCACGAACTCACGCTCTACGTGCTCGACCGAGCGCTGGCCCAGGTGCGGGCCTGGCACGACGCCGGCCTGCAGCTGGGCGTCAGCGTGAACCTGCCGCCGCAGGTGCTGCGGGACGTCGAGTGGCCGATCAAGGTGGTCGAGATGCTGCACCGCCACGACGTGCAGTCCCGCTGGCTCACCTTGGAGATCACCGAGTCCGGCATCATGACCGATCCGGAGCGCATGATCAGCATCCTGCGGGAGCTGACCAGCACCGGGGTCTCACTGTCGATCGACGACTTCGGCACCGGGTACTCATCGCTCGCCTACCTGCAACAGTTGCCGGTCTCGACGGTGAAGATCGACCAGTCGTTCGTCACCCCGTTGCTCATCGATCCGGCGGCGGCGGCCATCGTGGGCTCGGTGATCGACCTGGCCCGCAGCCTGGGCCTGGCGGTGGTCGCCGAGGGGGTGGAGGACCAGCGGACGCTGGAGCACCTGGCCGCGATCGACTGTCACTTCGTGCAGGGATTCCTGCTCTCCCGCCCGACTCCGGCCGGGGAACTGACCACGTGGCTGACGATGCGCCGCCAACGCCGGCAGCGCCTGGGCGGGTTGGCGGGCTGACCTGCACTGCCCTGCCGGATCAGATCCAGCTGGGCAACCACATCCGATCGACCCAGGACGAGTGCTTGATCATCACGTCGGAGAGCACCGGGTAGAAGAACGCGAACGACAGGACGGCGAGCAGCACGATGCCCCCGGCGAGCCCACCACCCACCACGCGACGATCGGGCGAGGCCTCGGACGGCCCGAGCAGCAACCCGAGGCAGAAGGTCAGGGCGAGCACCACGAACGGGACGAACGCCACCGCGTAGAAGGTGTAGATGGTGCGCTCGGCCCAGATGAACCACGGCAGCCACCCACCGGCCAGGCCGGCCAGGATGGCCCCGGCGCGCCAGTCGCGGCCGAGCAGCCAGACGACCACCAGGACGACGATGGCGATGGTGCCGCCCCCACCAGATCACCGGGTTGCCGAGGTCGGTGATCGCCCGGGCGCACTCGGTGTACGTGCAGCCTCGTTCGCCCAGCTTGTAGCCCCGGTAGTCGAACGAGGTCGGCCGGCCGAGGACGATCCAGGACCAGGGGTGGGACTGGTAGGGGGTGGGTGGCGCGCAGCGTGGTGTTGAACTGCCACATCTGCTGGTGGTAGTTCCACAGCCCGCGGACGGCGTCCGGCACGTGGGAGGCCCAGCCTGTCGCCGGGTGCTCGGCGCCCCACTGCCGGTTGTACGCGTCGGTGCTGTGGAACCAGCCGGCCCACGAGGCGACGTACACGGTCAGGATCACCGGGACGATGTGGACGAAGCCGCTGGGGCCGTCGCGCAGGAGACCGGTGATCAGCCAGTGGCGAGTCCCCTCGCCCGGCGCGCTGCGACGTCCCAGAGCACCGAGGCGATCGAGAAGGCGGCAGCGAAGAACAGGCCCGACCACTTGGTCGAGGCACACAGGCCGAGGCACAGCGCCGCGGCGATGCGCCACGGCCGGATCCCCAGGCCCGGACCGAAGCCCGAGGCACCGCGGGTGGCGACCCGGGCTGCCAACCGGGCCCTCGCGTGATCGCGATCGATCAGGATGCAGCCGAAACCGGCCAGCGCCCAGAACATCACGAACACGTCGAGCAGCCCGGTGCGGCTGTGCACGAAGTGCTGGCCGTCGATGGCCAGCAACAGGGCGGCGGTGGTGCCCAGCACGGTCGAGCGGAACAACCGGCGGGCGATCCGGCCGATCATCAGGATCGAGGCGGTGCCGACCACGGCCGAGGCGAATCGCCAGCCGAAGGGGTTGGTCACCCCCGAACAGCCACTCACCGGCGCCGATCATCCACTTGCCCACCGGCGGGTGCACCACGAAGTCCGGATTGGTGCCCCAGACATCGGTGGTGCCCGGAGTTCCACAGCAGGTCGGGCTTCTTCAGGTCCGACTTGATGGCGCGCTCGTAGCCGTACTGCAGCATCGAGGCGCCCTGCTTGACGTAGTACGTCTCGTCGAAGACGAGCCACGGCGGCCGGCCGAGGTGCCAGAACCGCAGGAAGCCCCCGATCACGGCGACGGCGAGCGGGCCGAGCCACCCCCAGACCCGGTCGTCGAGCTGGCGCCCCAGCAGTGAGCGTCGCAGGGCTCCGAGACGGCCCGCTTCCTGTGCTCGGGCGCCGGTCGCGGGTGAGGCCAGGGTGGTCGTCACCCGGTCATCCTGGCTCAGATCCAGCTCGGCAACCACATCCGCAGCAGCCACGCCGCGTGCGAGATCCGCTGGGCCGACCACACGGGATAGAAGAACGCGAAGGTCACCACCGCGGCCACCACGATGCTGCCGGCGGCAAGGCCACCTCGCCGTCGGCGGCCCGGGGCGGCGTCCGGGGGGCCGAGCAACAGGCCCAGGGCGTAGGTGATCGCCAGCACCACGTAGGGCACGAAGGCCACGGTGTAGAACGTGAAGACGGTGCGCTCCTGATAGGCGAACCAGGGCAGGTACCCGGCGGCGATCCCGGCCAACACGGCCCCGGCCCGTCCATCCCGTCCGAGCAGCCAGGCCACCAGCACGACCGCGATCGCCACCGTGCCCACCCACCAGATGACCGGGTTGCCCAGGAGGTCACGGCCCGGACACACCGGTCATGGGGGCAGGGGGTGGTTCCCGGCGGTCCATTCCAGGTAGGCGATCGAGGTGGGCCGACCCTGGACCAGCCACGACCACGGGTTGGACATGTAGGCGTGCTCGGAGGTGATCGAGATCGCTGCCCGGTACATCTCCAGGTGGAGCTGGGCCAGCGAACGGAACCAGTCGGGCGCCTGCCCGGCCCATCCGGTCCCGGGATGGTCGGCCGCCCAGGCCCGGCCGTAGCCGTGGGTGCTGCGGATCCACCCGGTCCAGGTCATCAGGTAGGTCAGCGCCGCGATGGGCAGGATCTGCACGGCGGCCGCCGTGCCGTCGCGCAGCAGGCCGATGCCGAGCCAGTGGCGGGCTCCCGCTGCCCGCCGCGCGGCGACGTCCCAGAGCACCGTGGCCAGACAGAACACGGCGGTGAAGTACAGCCCCGACCACTTGGTGGCGGTGCAGCAGCCCAGGCAGACCCCGGCCGCCAGGCGCCACCAGCGCAGTCCACGGCCCGGACCGAACCGGGTCGGCCCCGAGCCAGGAGCCGGGCGCGGGCGCGGTCCCGGTCGATCAGCAGGCACCCGAAGGCGGCCAGGCCCAGAACATGACCATGATGTCGAGCACCGCGATCCGGCTGAGGGTGAAGTGCGTCCCGTCGACCGCGCAGCAGCAGCGCGGCGGTGGTGCCCAGCAGGGCCGAACCGAACAACCGGGTGGCGATCCGGCCCAGCATCAGGATGGACAGGCTGCCGAGCAGCGCCACGCCGAACCGCCAGCCGAACGGGGACGTGCCGTCGCCGAACAACCACGTGCCCGCGCCGATCACCCACTTCCCCAGGGGCGGGTGCACGCCGAAGTCGGGCCGGGAGGGTCGAAGATGTCGCTGCTGCCGGTCTCGAGGAGCTTGTTGGCGGCCAGCATCTGGGCCTCGTTGTCCTTGCCCAGGCTCGGTTTCAGGAAGACCTCGACCCCGAACCGGGTCAGACTGAGCCCCTCCTTGACGTAGTAGGTCTCGTCGAAGGCGATCCAGGGGTGGCCGGTCGAGGTGCCAGAACCGCAGGAAGCCGCCGATCACGGCGACGGTGAGCGGACCGAGCCAACCCCACAACCGTGGGTCCGGCCGGATCGTCACCGAGCCATCCCTGGGTGGGTGGTCAGGGTGCCGAGCCCGGGGCCGGCACGACATGATGCCGAACGTGACACTCGACGGTGACGTACCGGGGCCGGGCCGGCTGATCCTGGCGGCGACGCCCATCGGCGACCCGGACGACGCCCCGCCGCGGTTGCGCAGCCTGCTCGCCTCCGCCGACGTGGTCGCTGCCGAGGACACCCGGCGGCTGCGGCGACTGGCGGCGGCCCTGGGCATCACGCCGTCCGGGCGGGTGGTCAGCTACCACGAGCACAACGAGGCCGAGCGCTCGACCGAACTCGTCGAGGCCGCCCGCCATGGGGCCACGGTCGTGGTCGTCACCGATGCCGGCATGCCCAGCGTGTCCGACCCGGGGCTGCGTGCGGTGCGCGGCGGCCGATGCCGGGGTGGCGGTGACTGCCGTCCCGGGGCCGTCCGCGGTGTTGACCGCGCTGGCGCTGTCGGGGCTGGCTACCGATCGGTTCTGTTTCGAGGGGTTCCTGCCGCGCAAGGCCGGCCCTCGGATGCGGGCGCTGCAGGCGCTGGCCACCGAACCGCGCACCATGATCTTCTTCGAGGCTCCGCATCGCGCCGCACCCACATTGGCCGCGATGGCCACGGCCTTCGGCGACGACCGGCCGGCGGCGGCCTGCCGCGAGATGACCAAGACGAATGAGGAGGTGCGTCGCGAACCGTTGCAGGCGCTGGCCGAGGGCCGCGTCGCGCCGGTGCTCGGTGAGCTGACCATCGTCGTCGGTGGTCATGCTGCGCCGCGGCGCAGGCGGTGGACGTCGAGGCGCTCGCCGAGAAGGTCGGACCCGGGTGGCGGCCGGTGAACGGCTCAAGGCGGCGGTGGCGGCGGAGGCCGAACGGGCCGGAGTGAGCAAGCGCGACCTGTACAACGAGGTCACCCGCACCCCCACCCCGTGATCATGCAATCCGTGCACGCTCGTGAACGGATTCACGAGCGTGCACGGATTGCATGATCACCGGGTGGGTTCGGGGTGGCGGGGTCGCCTCGGTGTCGCGTCGGGTTGCTGCGCGTCAGGGCGCCCGGCCACAGTCCCTAGACTGCCGGGTATGACCCACGTGCTCTCCGCGGTGGCCTGGCCCTACGCCAACGGCCCCCGCCACATCGGCCATGTCGCCGGATTCGGCGTTCCTCCGACGTGTTCAGCCGGTACATGCGAATGGCCGGCCACGACGTGCTGATGGTGTCGGGAACCGATGAGCACGGCACCGCGATCCAGGTGCAGGCCGAGAAGGAGGGGTGACCCCAAGCAGCTCGCCGACCGGTACAACCGCATGATCGTCGAGGACCTGCACGGTCTCGGGTTGGCCTACGACCTGTTCACCCGCACCACGACCGGCAACCACTACGCCGTGGCGCAGGAGTTGTTCCGGGTCTGCCACCGCAACGGTTACATGGTCGAGCAGACCACCACCGGCGCGATCTCGCCGTCCACCGGTCGGACGCTGCCCGACCGCTACATCGAGGGCACCTGCCCGATCTGTGGCTACGACGGCGCCCGTGGAGACCAGTGCGACAACTGCGGCAACCAGCTGGATGCCGCCGAGTTGAAGAACCCGCGCAGCCGGATCAACGGTGAGACGCCGAAGTTCATCGAGACCCAGCACTTCTTCCTCGATCTGCCGGCGCTGGCCGAGACGCTCGGCACGTGGTTGTCGGCGCACAAGGACAGCGGAGCTTGGCGACCCAATGTCCTCAAGTTCAGCCTCAACCTGCTCGACGACATCCGGCCGCGGGCGATGACGCGCGACATCGACTGGGGCATCCCGGTGCCGTTGGACGGGTGGCTCGAGAACCCCAACAAGCGGCTGTACGTCTGGTTCGACGCGGTCATCGGATATCTGTCGGCCTCGATCGAGTGGGCGCGGCGTACCGGGGACGACGACGCGTGGCGCGCGTGGTGGAACGACCCGGATGCGCGCTCCTACTACTTCATGGGCAAGGACAACATCACCTTCCACTCCCAGATCTGGCCCGCGGAGCTGCTCGGCTACGCCGGCAAGGGGATCTCGCGGTGGCAAGCCGGGGGTGTACGGCGAACTGAACCTGCCCACCGAGGTGGTCAGCAGTGAGTACCTGACCATGGAGGGCAAGCAGTTCTCGTCCTCGCGGGGTGTGGTGATCTACGTCCGGGACGTCCTGGAGCGCTACCAGCCCGATGCCCTGCGGTACTTCATCGCGGTGGCCGGGCCGGAGAGCCAGGACACCGACTTCACCTGGACCGAGTTCGTCCGACGGACCAATGACGAACTGGTGGCGGGCTGGGGCAACCTGGTCAACCGCACCGCATCGATGATCCACAAGAACCTGGGCGCGATCCCGGCCGCGGGGAGTTGACCGACGCCGACCGGGCACTGCTCGGCTCGACGTCCGCCGGGTTCACCACCGTGGGCGATCTGCTCGCCGACAACCGGCAGAAGCACGCCGTGACCGAGGCCATGCGCATCGTCGGCGAGGCCAACAAGTACCTGTCCGATCAGGCGCCGTGGAAGTTGAAGAACGAGGACCCCGAGCGCATGAAGACGGTGCTCCACGTTGCGGCACAGGCGATCTCGGACTGCCGGACGCAGTTGTCACCGTTCCTGCCGTTCAGCGGCCAGCAGGTTCACGAGACGTTCGGTGGCACCGGAACCGTCTCGCCGATGCCCGAGATCCGTGAGGTCACCGACCTGGACGGCGCGTGGGACGCCGCCGAGTACCCGGTGCTGATGGGGGACTATCGCCGAGGCGAGACGCTGAGTGCCTGGGAGTCGACCCCCGTCGTCCCGGGGACCCCGGTCGCTGCCCCGACGCCCATCTTCCGCAAGCTCGACGACTCGGTCGTCGAAGAGGAGATCGCCCGCCTGACCACCCCTGACACCCCGCATGAGCAGGTCGGGGTGGGGTCAGGCGAGGGCCTGATCCAGGTCGGAGCGGAGGTCCTCGACGTCCTCGAGGCCCACCGACAACCGCAGCATCGCCTCGTTCGGGCGGGCCGCGGCGTCCACGGGTCGATGAGTCAGCCCCGCGGGGTGCTCGATCAGGGAGTCGACACCACCCAGGGACACGGCGTGGGTGATCAGTCGCACCCGTCGGGTCACGGTCTCGGCTGCGGGGTATCCGCCGCGCAACTCGAACGACAGCAGGGATCCTGGTCCGGCCATCTGATGGCCGACCAGACCGAGCGGGTCGCACTCCTTCAGCCCCGGGTACCGCACGGCGGCCACCGCGGGGTGCGCGGTGAGCCAGACCGCCAGGTCGGCGGCGCTCTGCTGTGCCGCCCGCACCCGGACCGGCAGGGTCTGCAGCCCGCGGTGCAGCTGGTAGGCGGCCATCGGGTGCAGCAGCCCACCGGTGACGGCGCGTATCTGGCGCAATCGCTCGGCCCAGGCCGGCGTCGCGGCCACGACCCCACCCATGGCGTCGCCGTGGCCACCGAGGAACTTGGTGGCCGAGTGCAGCACGAGTGTGGCGCCGAATGCCTTGGGCCGCTGCAGGATCGGGGTGGCGAAGGTGTTGTCCACCAGCACCGGGACGTCACCGGCCGCGGCCACCAGGGCGCGCAGGTCGACCAGGTCCAGGCTCGGGTTGGCCGGCGTCTCGACGACCACCAGCGCGGTATCCGGGCGGATCGCCGCGGCCACGCTGTCGGGGCCGTCGCCGGTGGCCTTCGCCCAGGTGACCTCGGTGCCCAGCAGTCCGGTGGCCAGCACGTGATCGGTGCCACCGTAGAGCGGCCGGACGGCGACCACGTGCCGCCGGCCGGAGGTCACCGCGGCGAGCAGCGTGGCGGTCAGGGCTGCCATGCCCGTGGCGAACGCCACCGCATCGTCGAAGCCCTCCGAGTCGGGCCAGGGCCAGCTCGAACCGAGCGACGGTGGGATTCCACAATCGCTGGTACACCAGCGGATCGTGCGGTCGAGGTGGCCGGCCCGTGGCCATGTGGTCGTAGGCCTCACCACCGGCAACCACCGAGGGCAGCGGGTAGGTGGTGGACAGGTCGATCGGGGGGACGTGGACACCCGACGCCGTCAGGTCCTCACGCCCGGCATGGACGGCGGCCGTGTCCGGCCGGTGGTCGTCCGGCCCGGCGTCGGCGTCTGTGATGGAGGAAAGCGCCATGAGCCCACGATGAGCATTGCGAGGCGATCGGCCAAGAGTTCCGCAGAATCTGCGGGATCCGGTGTGTCGAGCGAAGGATCCTCGATTCGGGCTCGCCTACCGTGGTGACATGCCGCAGGACGCACGACAGCTCACCCCGGGCGGCGCCGCGCCAGGTGCCCCGCTTGGATGCGATCGACATCGCCATCGTGGCGGCACTCGTCGAGGACGGTCGGTTGTCGAACGTGGCGCTGGCGCATCGGGTGGGCCTCGCCGAGTCGACCTGCATCGGTCGGGTGCGATCGCTGCGCGACCGCGGGGTCATCCGGGCCTTCACGGCGCAGGTGGATCTGGCCTGGTTCGGCCTGAGTGTCCAGGCCATGGTGGCGGTGCGCTTCGCGGGCCATCTGCGCCGTGACGTGGAGGCCTTCGCGGTCCAGGTGGCGGCTCTGCCCGGGGTGATCGCGGTACACAACATCAGCGGTGCCGACGACTTCCTGGTGCACGTCGCGGCGTCCGGGCCTGACGCTCTGCGTGACTTCGTGTTGGACAACATCACCGGTCGCACCGGGGTGGCGCATGTCGAGACCAGCTTGATCTTCCAGACCACCTTGGGTGGCCAGGTGGTGCCGAGCCGGCCCGTCGAGTCTCGATAGGGTGGTTCGGTGACGATGCCGGATTCCCTGGAACCCGCTGTGCCCCAGCCTCTGCCGGTCGCCGTGGTGGACAATCACACTCACCTCGACCACGTGCGCCGCGGGGATGTGCCGTTGACCCTGGACCAGGCGATCGCCGCTGCCGAGGCGGTCAACGTCACCCGGTTGGTGCAGATCGGCTGCGACCTGGACTCGGCGCGGTGGAGTGTGGACGTCGCCGCGCGGCGTCCGCAGGTCGTGGCCGGGGTGTCGCTGCATCCTACGCAAGCGTCGAAAATCGTTGCGGAGCAAGGTGGATCGGCGTTGCGCGAGGCGTTCGCCGACATCGAGGCGCTCGCCACGCACCCGCGGGTGCGCGTCATCGGTGAGACCGGGCTGGATCACTACTGGGTTCCCGCCGACGACACCGAAGGTCGTGCCGCACAGGAGGAGTCGTTCCGGTTTCACATCGATCTCGCCAAGCGCACGGGCAAGGTGCTGCAGATCCACGACCGGGATGCCCACGACGACGTGCTGCGGGTGCTGGCCGAGGAGGGCGCCCCGGAACGCACGGTGTTCCACTGCTTCTCGGGGTCGGAACAGATGGCACGGGTCTGCGCCGAGGCCGGGTGGTACCTGTCGTTCGCCGGCCCGCTCACCTTCGCCAATGCCGACCCGCTGCGGGCCGCACTGCGCGCAGTGAGCCCGGAACAGGTTCTGGTCGAGACCGATGCGCCGTATCTGACGCCGCACCCACACCGGGGCAAGCGCAATGCCAGCTACTTGATGCCGTTGACGGTGCGCCGCATGGCCGCCGGAGTGGCAGCTGGACGACGCGGCCTTGTGTGCCCGGCTGAACGCGACCTCGGAGGCGTTGTACGGCCCTTGGTGAAGCGGCCCACGACCTGCTGAATTGAGGGGAAACGCCGCGAGCAGTTGCCTGTTTGTAACACTTTTCTGTGACATGGGTAACATCCGCACAACCCCCTGACCTGCAGCGACTACAGCCAGCGCCCCGAAATTCCGAAAAGATGTCCGTTCTGGCCGTTGGAGCAAAGTTGCCGAACCGTTACGGTGTTCCGCGGAACAGCCGGGGTCGGCCGATCCCGGGACAGCGCAGCCGAAACGGAGCACCACGCAACCCAACAGGTCGTGGGGTATCTGATGCAGGCCGCGGGGCAAGGACGTCCCGCTCGGGGGTAAGTCGTCGTCCCGTGGTCGCCCGTGCCCGGACCACTTTCGAGGTCTGGGTGACGTGCTCGATTTCCTCAGCCATCGCTCAGGTCGGCTGCTGGCGCAAGGTGCCGTTCTCACGGGCGTCATCGCCGCAACCCTGGCGTTCGCCGACGCCGGTTCCCTGATCGGCTCGCTCGACAGGGGCACGGCCCAGGTTCAGCTGGCCGATGCCGCTCAATCCGCCGCCGCAGCCGACCTGGCGCACCCGCCGGCAGCGGCCGGTGCACAGATCACGCTCGCCGCCGACGGCACGACCCGCAGCATCACCACGAAAGCCCTCACCGTGGCCGACCTGCTCGCCGAGCAGCACGTGGCCCTGGGCCGGGCCGACCAGCTCAGCGTGCCGGGCACCGCCAAGGTCGTCCCGGGCATGACCATCGGCGTCGTCCGGGTCAGCACCCGGCGCGTGGTGGCCACCGAGCCACTGCCGTTCCGCACCACCAAGACCAAGACCTCGGCGCTGAAGCTGGGCGCCACCAAGGTGGTCACCGAGGGCGTTCCCGGCGAGCAGCGGGTCACGTATCTGCTCACCTACGCGGACGGCAAGCAGGTCGGCCGCACCCGGCTGTCGGCCGAGGTCAGCAAGCAGCCGGTGGTCGCCAAGATCCAGGTGGGTTCGGCGCCCAAGCTCGCCGTCCCCAAGACCAGCAGCGGCAACACCGGCTCGTCGGGTTCCTCGGGCTCGGGGACCTCGTCCACGACCGGGACCAAGGCCGACGGTCTCAACTGGGCCGCCCTGGCCAAGTGCGAGTCCAGCGGCAACCCGCGCGCCGTCAATCCGGCCGGCTACTACGGCCTCTACCAGTTCAGCCTGTCCACCTGGCGCTCGGTGGGTGGCTCCGGCAACCCGATCGACGCCTCACCGGCCGAGCAGCTCAAGCGGGCCAAGATCCTCTACAACAAGGCCGGTGCCGGCCAGTGGGGATGCGGTCGTCACCTGTTCGACTGACGCTGATCCGAGCTGACGCTGATCCGAGCGCAGAGCGCGACACACGAGAGCCCCGGTTCGATGGGAGACCATCGAGCCGGGGCTCTCGCCGTGAGTGGGGCGCGGAGGGCAGGTCAGGACACCGTGTTGGCGCTGATGCTCGACTGACTGTCGGAGGTGAAGATGGCCTGGCCGGCGTTGTTCTTCAGGGTGTTGCCGGTGACCACGGTGCCCACGTCCTGGTACATCGCGATGCCGGCGCCCGACTCGCCGTACTTGCCGGCCTTCAGGGTTGCGGTGACGGTGTTGCCCCGCACGGTGGTGTTCTTCGAGCCCGAGGTCACGTAGATCCCCACGCCGTGGCTGCGGGTCACGGTGTTGCCCTCGACCCTCACCCCGGTGGCGTCCGAGATCAGGATGCCCTCACGTTGCCGGGTGGCCCCGGCGTCCAATCCGTTGTTGTCGACGGTGTTGCCGCGCAGCACGACGGTGCTGATCGTCGAGGTGGACCGGAACGCGTCGTTCATGCCGATCGAGATTCCGTCGACGGTGTTGTCCGAGATGGTGTTGTTCAGCACCTGCACATTGCGGACGTGCTGGTTGCCGTTGGGTTCGAGGTCGATGCCCGATCCGGCGCCGCCCGGCTCGGACAGGGTGTGGCTGAACACCGAGTCGCGGATCACCATGCCGTTGACATCCACGACCGACAGACCTTGGCGACGGTTGTGATCGGCGCGCACCCGGCACAGCGTGATGTTCGCCGAGGTGGTGCCACCGACGTAGAACCCGTCGCCCCAGGCCTGGACGGCGGCCACCGAGTCGATCGTGACCGAGCGGGCGTCGACGATCGAGATGCCGTGACCCCACTGCCCGTCGGTGCCCTGGTGACGGCCGAGGTCACCCTCCACCGTGCCCCCGACGACCGCGACGTTCGAGACGTCCTGGATGCGGATCAGGTTGTAGTTGCCGCTGCTGGTGGCGATGGCGCGCAGCACCGAGCCCGAGGACAGCCGCAGCGTCGTCGAGCTCTTCGGCCGCACTCCGCGCGTCGCATTGATCATGTAGACGCCGTCGGGCACCACCACGGTGCCGCCACTGGGCACCGCGTCGAGGGCCGCCTGAATGGTCGCGGTGTCGTCGCCGCTGTCACCGGGCTTGGCGCCCTTGCTCGTCACGTCCACCACGGCCGAGGAGCCCGGCGCCGGCGCGCAGGCCCCGCCCGTGGCCGGCGCGGCCGGCGCGGCCGGCGCGGCCGGCGCGGTGGTCTTCGGGGGCGTCGAGGCGGTCGCTGCCGGGCTCGTCGGCGCCGGGCTGTCGGACGGCGAGCCGCCCGGTGCGCTGCCGGACGGGACCGCGGCGGATGGCAGGACACTCGGCGTCGCCGACGAGGTCGGTACCTGGCCAGGCGGAGCCACGGTGGGCGCCCCGGCCGTCGGAGACGGCGGGGTGGTGGGGCGCGTCGGATGACGCCACTTACCTCGGTCGTGGCCTTGCGTGATCGGTCGCACGGTCGGCCGGCGTGACGCGCTCCGGTGCTCGGACGAGGAAGAGTGATGGGCGAGCACGGTG
Source organism: Kineosporiaceae bacterium (assembly GCA_016713225.1). Lineage (NCBI taxonomy): Bacteria > Bacillati > Actinomycetota > Actinomycetes > Kineosporiales > Kineosporiaceae > Kineosporiaceae bacterium. Next base: position 75,500 of record JADJPO010000007.1, on the reverse strand, counting down.
GTGATCTGGCCGCGGTCGAGGTGCGTCGAGATGGCCGCGAGGGTCGCCCCCACGGCACCTACAGCGACGACGCCAGAGATCCAACGACGCGTGTGCATGGTGATATCTGTGCCTCCGGGCAAAGGTGCGGCGGCCCCCGAGAGCCGCCGCTGACGCACATCCTGCGCCGTCGTCCGTCATGACAGGCTCAACCCGATGACAAGATCCCGTCGACCTCGAACAACACTCCTGACCTGCGATGATCTGCCAGGCTGTCACCATGCCCGACGCCCCCGGCAGCCCTGCCGACAGCTCGACCGGTGAGGTTGCCGTCGGCGCTGACGGCACTTCTGCCGAGGCGCTGCTCGGTGTCGGGGACATCCGGGCGCTGGCCCACGAGTTCGGCGTCCGGCCCACCAAAGTGCTCGGACAGAACTTCGTCGTCGACGCCAACACGGTTCGTCGGATCGTGCGCCGCAGCGGGGTGCAGCCCGACGACGTGGTGCTCGAGGTCGGCCCGGGCCTCGGCTCCCTCACGTTGGCTCTGCTGGACGCCGCGGCGCGGGTGATCGCGGTCGAGATCGACCCGGTGCTCGCCGCCGCGTTGCCACGCACGGTTGCCGCGCGTCGTCCGGACGCCGCCGCGCGCCTGGACGTCCTGACGGCAGACGCGCTGCGGATCGAGGCGGCCGACCTGCCGGTGCCCCCGACCGCGCTGGTGGCCAACCTGCCGTACAACGTGGCGGTGCCGGTGCTGCTGACCGCGCTGGAACGGCTGCCGAGCCTGCGCCACGGCCTGGTCATGGTGCAGGCCGAGGTGGCCGATCGGTTGGCCGCCACCCCGGGCGACAAGGTCTACGGCGTGCCCTCGGCCAAGGCCGCCTGGTATGCCGACGTCCGCCGGGCCGGGCCGGTACCGCGCAGCGTGTTCTGGCCGGTGCCCAATGTCGACTCCGCCCTGGTCGCGTTCACGCGCCGGGCCGAACCGGTCACCCGCGCGACGCGCGAGCAGGTGTTCGCCTGCATCGACGCCGCCTTCGCCCAGCGGCGCAAGACGCTGCGTGCGGCCCTGGCGGGCTGGGCCGGATCGGCTGCGGCGGCCGAGTCGTCGTTGCGCGCAGCCGGCATCGACCCCACGAGGCGGGGCGAGCAACTGACCGTCACGGATTTCGCGGCGGTGACGGCGGCAGCCCGCGGCTAGGGTGGGCTCGTGGCCCCGACGCGTGCAGTGACCGTCCGGGCGCCCGCGAAGATCAACCTCGAACTGCGGGTGGGGGCGCCCCGCGAGGACGGCTTCCACGAGCTGGCCACGGTGTTCCAGGCCGTCTCGTTGGCCGACGACGTCACCGTGCGCGCCACCGGCGGCCGGCTGGACGACGGCATCGAGGTCACCCTGGACGGCGATGCCGGTGGCGCGGGCGTGCCGGAGGGCGCCGTCCCGCTGGACGAGAACAACCTGGCGGTGCGCGCCGTCCGGCTGCTGGCCGAGCACACCGGCGTGGACGAGGGCGTGGCGATCCACATCCGCAAGCGGATCCCGGTGGCGGGTGGCATGGCCGGCGGTTCGGCGGACGGCGCAGCCGCGCTCTTGGCCGCCGACGTGCTCTGGCACGCCGGCGCCAGCCGTGACCTGTTGCGCGCCCTGGCCGCCGAACTGGGTTCGGACGTGCCGTTCCCGCTGCTCGGGGGTACCGCCATCGGCACCGGCCGAGGTGAACAGCTCACGGCGGCCATGGCTCGTGGCAGCTACACCTGGGTGGTGGCGACCAGCGACCAGGGGCTGTCGACCCCGTCGGTGTTCGCCGAGATCGACCGGCTGCGAGCCGGTCGGGTGCTGCCCGAACCGCGGGTGGCCGAGCAGCTGATGGCGGCCCTGCGCTCGGGCAACGCCCGCGCCCTGGGCAACCTGCTGGCCAACGATCTGCAGGCCGCGGCGTGCTCGCTTCGACCCGACCTGGAACAGACCCTGGAGGTGGGCCGTGAGGCCGCTGCGCTCGGGGGGCTGGTCTCGGGCAGCGGGCCGACCGTGGTGTTCCTGGTGCGCGACGGCGAGCACGCGCTCGACCTGAGCGCCAGTCTGCTGAGCGCCGAGGTGGCCGAGCAGGTCTTCACCGTGACCGGGCCGGTCCACGGCGCTCGCGTCGTCGAGGAGCGCCCGTGATCGAGGAGTGTTCGTGATCAGGGAGTGTTCGTGGCCCACCTGCTGAACGTCGAGGGGGTCGGCGTTGTCCATGGGGCTCGGGCCGTGCTCGACGGGGTCTCGCTGGGTCTGGACGACGGGATGCGCATCGGCGTCGTCGGGCGCAACGGTGACGGCAAGTCGACCCTGCTGCGTGTCATGGCCCGCGAGCAGGAGCCGGACGCCGGGCGGGTGACCCACACCCGCGACATCCGGCTGGGGTTGCTGCACCAGAGTGACGAGGCGGGCGAGACCACCGTGCGGCACCTCGTCCTGGGCGACGCCCCCGATCATGTCTGGGCCGCCGATGCGCTGGCGCGCGACGTGGTCGCCGGATTGCTGGGCGGACTGGACGCGGCCGAGGTCGGTGGCCTGGATGCCACCCTGGCCCGGCTGTCCGGCGGCCAGCGGCGCCGGGTGGCGCTCGCCGCGCTGCTCGCCCGGCCGCACGACGTCCTGCTGCTCGACGAACCCACCAACCACCTGGACGTCGAGGGCGTGGCCTGGCTGGCGACGCACCTGCGCTCGCGCTGGCCCGCCGGGCGGGGCGCGCTGGCGGTGGTGACCCACGACCGGTGGTTCCTGGACGCCGTGTGCGAACGCACCTGGGAGGTACACGACGGGGTCGTCGACTCCTTCGAGGGCGGCTATGCGGCCTACGTGTTGGCCCGGGCCGAGCGCTCGCGGATCGCGGCGACCACCGAGGAACGGCGGCAGAACCTGTTGCGCAAGGAGCTGGCCTGGCTGCGGCGTGGCCCGCCGGCCCGGACCAGCAAGCCGCGATTCCGGATCGATGCCGCCACGGCCCTGATCGCCAACGAGCCGCCGGCGCGGGACAGCCTCGAGCTGACCCGCATGGCCACGGCGCGCCTGGGCAAGGACGTCATCGACATCGAGGACGTCACGGTGTCGGTCGGTGCCGGCGAGGCGGCGAGGGTGCTGCTCGACGGTGTCACCTGGCGGCTGGCGCCCGGGGGAGCGGGTCGGCCTGGTCGGGGTCAACGGGGCCGGCAAGACCACGTTGCTGCGGCTGTTACTGGGTGAGATCACTCCGGTGGCGGGACGGGTCAAGCGCGGCAAGACCGTGGTGACCGCGATGCTCTCGCAGGACGTCCGCGAACTGGACGACGTCGCCGACCTGCGGGTGGGCGAGGCGGTCGAGAAGGTGCGCGGCACGGTGCGCATCGGTGATCGCGACGTCACCGCCGGCCAGATGCTCGAGCGGCTGGGCTTCGCCAAGGAACGGATCTGGACGCCGGTCGCCGAACTGTCCGGTGGCGAGCGGCGCCGGTTGCAGTTGCTGCGGCTGCTCATGGGCGAGCCCAATGTGCTGATGCTCGACGAGCCGACCAACGACCTCGACACCGACACCCTGGCGGCGATCGAGGACACCCTCGACTCCTGGCCCGGCACCCTGGTGGTGGTCTCGCACGACCGCTACCTGCTGGAGCGGGTGACCGATCACCAACTGGCCCTGCTGGGCGACGGTGCGCTGCGTGACCTGCCCGGTGGGGTGGAGCAGTATCTCGAATTGCGTTCTGCCGCCTTGGCTTCACCGAGTCGGGCCGAACGCGCGGCGGCCTCGGCGCCGTCCACCGCAGCGTCGGCGTCCTCGGCGCGCCCACCGTCGACCCCGCGGCGCAACGGGCAGCCCGCAAGGACATGGCCCGTCTCGAGCGTCAGCTGTCACGGCTGTCGGGCCAGGAGGAGAAGCTGCACGCGCGCATGGCCGAGCAGGCCGGTGATCACACGGTGCTGATGGCCCTCGATGTCGAACTGCGAGCCCTGCACGCCGAACGTACTGCGCTCGAAGAGGAATGGCTCACCGCTGCCGAACTCGTCGACTGAGCCGAGCCGGTTCACACCGTTCCGCGCACCACCAGGGCATAGGTCTGCGGCCCCTGCGGCACGTTCGAACCGACCACTTCGATGGTCCAGGTGCCGGTTGCGGGGGCATCCACGTGCACCACCTCCACGTTGTTGACGGTGTCGAAACTCGGTGCGGCCGAGCCACTCTGGTTGCCGACCCGGCGCGTGCCGTCCGGCGCGGTGACGATCAGGTTGAGGTTGTTGACCAGCTGCTCACCGGGAAAGTCGCTGTAGGCCAACACGATCCGCAGCGGCTCGGCAGCCGAGGCAACCGTGACCGTGGTGGTGCGTGACTGCCCGGTCTGCACCGATCGGGTCTGATTGACCACCAGCCGGACGCCGGCCGGCGGGTTCGTGATCGCGGCCAGGTCGACCCGGCCGAATCCCTGGTGCGGATCCAGCACGGCCCCGGCGGGAGCGATACCGGGCAGTCGGCGGGCGCCGGCGACCAGGGTCGCCTTGAGCAGGGCACCGGTCGGCCGGGCCACCCTCAGCGTGGCCCGCAGGTATTGACGCAACCCGGCCACTGCTCCGGCGGTGAGCGGCGTCGCCATCGAGGTGCCGCCCATGTAGAAGTAGCGCTTCGAGGCCGGGAACGGGCTCCATGCCGTGGCCGTGGGCGAGAGCATCGTCGACTTGGTCGACAGGATCCACGTACCCGGCGCCACGACGTCCGGCTTGGTGCGCCCGTCGGTGGTCGGGCCACGACTCGAGAAGGCGACCACCTGCTCGGGGTCGTCCGCCATCGGCGCACGCTTGTAGGGCGGCGCCGGGTAGTCCTGCGGCCACCAGTCGCCGTAGCGCTCGGTGTCGAAGGCATGGCGCAGGTTCTCGCTCGCCCCCACCGTGATGCAGTTCTTGGCCGTGCCCGGGCTGGTCACCGACCCGAGGTTGATCTGCCCGTCGCCGTCGGCGTCGCTGCCGTCGTTGCCGGCCGCGACCAGCACGGTGAGCTGGGGGTGGGACCAGACGAACGCATCGAGTTGGCGGCACTGGGTGTCGTAGGCCCCCGCATCGCCCCCGCCCCACGAGTTCGAGTGCACCCGGACGCCGCGTGCGTAGGCATCGGCGAACAGTGTCGAGATGTCCGCCGGGATGCCCGCGAGCAGGTAGCGGCCGTACGTCTGCAGGTCGGCCGGGTCCTTCCAGTCGATCGCCTGCTCGACGGCCTGGAAGACCAGCTTGGCCTTGTGGCCCACGCCGCGAATCGGTACCTGCCCGGCGATCGCGGCGCTCGCCGTCCCGTCGCCGACGGCCGAGCCGGCCACGTGGGTGCCGTGACCGGAATCCAGGTCGGCGGCGCCGTCGTCCGCGCCGGGGTTCTTCACGTAGGGCGTGAAGTCCGGCGAGATCGGATAGCTGAGAACGGCTTTCACCCGGCCGGCGAAGTCCGGGTGCGCCGGACTGGTGGTGCCGACGTCCAGGCCGGTGTCGCAGATGCCCACCACCTCGCCGCTGCCGTCCAGCCCGGGTGCGGCCAACCCCGCGCTGGGGACGGCGCGCATGATGGACGTCGCCACGTCGTTGCTGATCCGGTTCACCGTACGGCGGCGTACCGACCGCACGCCGTGCACGGCCGACAGCGCCTCGACGAAGCGCCGTTGCTGCACCGCGGTGCCCTCGGGCTGTTCGATCACCACGATGCCGCTCGCCGACTCGTCGGCGGTCACCTTCGCGCCCAGGGCGCGCAAGGCCGACCGCCCGCTGCGGGCCTCGCGGGGGGTGAAGAACTCCACCACGATCGAGTGGGGCAGCAGCCGGGTGCGGGGTGGCGCAGCCTCCTCGTCCGCGGCGGCGTCGGCGGCCAGGTCGACCCGCGCGGCCGGCGGCAGGTGCCCGGTCCACCGGACGCACTCCAGTCCCGCGATGGCCGTGATCGCCGACTCGTCGGCACGCACCACGATGGTGAAGGCGGCCCGGGTGTCGACGAGCTCGCCGCCGGCGGCGGCCACCTGGTCCAACCACTCCTGCTTGACGGGGCCGACGAACTGCACCAGGTAGTGGTGCGGGCCGGGTGCCAGGCGTCGCGCCCCGGTATAGGCGGGGTGGCTGCGGGTGCGACCGGCGGCGGTGATCCTCGGCGCCGACGTGTCGATCGTGGTCCCCAGGCGCCCGCCCAGGGGAATGGCGTACTGGTCGGTGATGTCCTCGACCAGGAACTGCCCGTTCAGGTCGGCCGCGACGGCGTCGTCGGCCTCGACCACGGTGAAGGCCTGGTAGCGCGAGACGTCGTGGACCCCGGGCCGAGCGGCCACCTCGTCCTGTTGCGCGCCGGTGACGAAGACTTTGAGCATGCGGCTCATGGCGGGTGCGCCTCCGGTCCGTGAGGAGTGTGTTGTTGCGCAGGAGCCTCACACGGTCTCGTTGATACCGCTCGTCGACAAGATCACGGGGGTGGCGGGCCGTGGTCGTGACGCGACCGGTCGCGGGGCGTGTGTCAGGGAGTCGTGCTTCCCAGACTGAGAGCCAGTGAACGCAGCAGGGAGCCGAGGCGGTGTCGATCGGCGTCGTCCAGGGTCGTCAGCAGCGCCCACTCGTGGTGGAGCAGGGAGGCCAGGGCGTCGTCCACGGCGCTGCGCCCGGTCGCGGTGAGCGAGACCAGGACGCCGCGGCCGTCGTCCGGGTCGGGTTCGCGGATCACCATCGATCGGGCCTGCAACCGGTCGATCCGGTTGGTCATGGTGCCGCTGGCCACCAGGGTCTCGGCGGCCAACTGTCCGGGGGAGAGGCGGTAGGGCGGCCCCGCCCGGCGCAGCGCCGCCAGGACGTCGAACTCCCAGGTCTCGAGATCGTGTTCGGCAAAGGCGGTCCGGCGAAAGCGATCGAGATGGCGGGCCAGCCGGCTCACGCGCGAGAGCACCTCGAGCGGCGCCAGGTCGAGGTCGGGACGTTCGCGTTGCCAGGCCGCGACGATGCGGTCGACCTCGTCGACCCTGTCGACCCTGTCGACGTCGCCGCTCGACTCGCTCGCGCCCTGGACGGCCTCGGTCACGATCGCCGGGTCCCGACGCCGAGGGTGGGCTTCTTCTCCAACCCGGACAGCCCGTTCCACGCCAGGTTCACCAGGTGCGCGGCGACGTCCGCCTTCTTGGCCTTGCGGTGATCGAGCCAGTACTGGCCGGTCAACGCGACCATGCCGACCAGCATCTGGGCGTACAGCGGCGAGGGCTTGGAATCGAGCCCGCGGCGCGAGAACTCGTCGGCGAGCAGGTACTCGACCTGGCCGGCGACATCGCTCAGCAGGCTCGCGAAGGTGCCGGTCGACTGCGTGACCGGGGAGTCGCGTACCAGGATGCGAAACCCGTCGGAGGAGTTCTCGATGTAGCCGAGCAGCGCCAACGCGGCATTCTCGAGCAGGACGCGGGGGTGCTGATGACCCGAGAGCGACTCGGTGATCGCGGCCAGGAGGGCCTGGATCTCGCGGTCGACGACGACGGCGTAGAGCCCCTCCTTGCCGCCGAAGTGCTCGTAGACCACCGGCTTGGACACCTGCGCGGTGGCGGCGATCTCCTCGACGCTGGTGCCCTCGTAGCCCTTCTTGGCGAAGAGCTTGCGCCCCACGTCGAGCAGCTGCTCGCGGCGCTCCTTGCCGGTCATCCGGGCGCGTCCGGACGACGACGACCGTGTGGTCGTTCGACGCGCGGGGCGCGCAGCGGGCTGACCTGCGTCGTCGCGGATGGGGGAGGTCACGCCCCCATCATGCCTGTCCTCATGCTCGGGTGGGGTTGACCCGCTTGGCGGCCAACCGCTCGGCCTTGGGCCAGCGGACGTCCCAGGCCCAGCCGGCCTTCTCGAACAGCCAGATGAGCCGGGCGCTGGAGTCGAGCTGCCCTCGCAGCACCCCGTGTCGGGCGCTGGTCGGATCGGCGTGGTGCAGGTTGTGCCAGGACTCACCGAACGAGGGGATCGCGAGCCACCACACGTTGACCGACCGGTCGCGGCTGGCGAACGGGGCGGAGCCCACGGCGTGGCAGATCGAGTTGATGGCCCAGGTGACGTGGTGCAGCAGCGAGATCCGCACCAGGCTGCCCCAGACGAAGGCGGTGACCGCCCCCTGCCACGACCAGCTGATCAGGCCACCGAGCACCGGCGGCAGCAGCAGCGAGGTGGCCACGATGGCCGGGAAGGCGTTCGAGATGCGCGCGATGTCGGGGTCCTTGAGCAGGTCACGCGAGTAGCGGCGAGGGTTGGTCTGTTCGACGTCGAACAGCCAGCCCATGTGGGCGTAGAAGATCCCCTTGAGCAGGGCCGGCAGGTCGTCGCCGTAGCGCCAGGGCGAGTGCGGGTCGCCCTCGCGGTCACTGAACGCGTGGTGGCGACGGTGATCGGACACCCACCGGATCACCGGCCCCTCGATCGCGAAGGACCCCGCCAGGGCGAGGGCGATCTTGATCGGTCGGGTGGTCTTGAACGAGCCGTGCGTGAACAGGCGATGGAACCCGACGGTGATCCCCAGGCCACCGATGGTGTAGGTCACCGCCAGGATCGCCAGGTCGAGCCAACTGACCAGGTTCCACCGGAACGCCATCGGTACCGCCGCGATCACGGCGAGGAACGGCACCACGATGAACAGCAGGGTCATCGACCGGTCGAGCGTGCTGCGTCCGACCTGGTCGAGGTGCGGTTCCGGGGTGGCAGCCGGGTCGGACGCCGCGGGCCGGCCCGCCGCGTCCTCGGTCACCTCCTCGGTCACCTCGTCGGTCACATCGTCCAGGGAGGTGGGCGTGGCGATCGACGGATCGTGGGGCGCCGAGGCGGTGGTGGGAGGAGTCATCGGGCGTGGTTCCTCGCTGTCGTGGGTCGTTCCGCCGGAATGTAGACGGCTACGTAACCGTAACCTACGACACCGTAGGTAGGCCAGTATGACCGCCGCGCCGTGGGCTCGTGCGCGACATCGTGGGTGCCGGATCGGGCACACTGGTCGATGCCCGGTTCGCTCATCGACCGGTCCGCCCTGGTGTAACGGCAGCACACAGGCCTTTGGAGCCTTGAAGTCCCTGTTCGAATCAGGGGGGCGGAGCCGACGTCGCAGATCACGTCGGACCAGCAACGCTGCCTCCTGTGGCCGGTTAGGATCGCGGTGCCGATCCCCGGGTGCCGAGGAGGCAGTAACCCCGTGAGCCAGTCCGAGAGCCAGTCCACCCCTCCGGCCACCGCTCCACCCACTGCCGTCGTCGTCCTCGCTGCAGGTGAGGGCACCCGGATGCGGTCGAGTACCCCCAAGGTGCTTCACCGCATCGGGGGCCGTTCGCTGGTGGGGCATGCCATGGCGGCAGCCCGCAGCCTGCGCCCCGAGCATCTGGTGGTCGTCGTCCGTCACGAGCGCGACCGGGTGGCGGCGCACGTCGCCGAGGTCGATCCGGATGCCGTGGTCGCCGACCAGGACGAGATCAAGGGCACCGGCCGCGCCGTGGCCTGCGGGCTCGAGGCCCTGACCGGCCCGCTGACCGGCACCGTGGTGGTGACCTACGGCGACGTCCCGCTGCTCACCGGCGCGACCTTGGCCGACCTGCTCGCGCGCCACACGGCGTCCGGTCACGCGGTCACCGTGCTCACGGCCGAGGTCCCCGATCCCTCCGGCTACGGCCGGGTGCTGCGGGACGCCGACGGCTCGGTGGCCGGCATCGTGGAGCACAAGGACGCCGACGCGGCGCAGCGCGCCGTTCGGGAGATCAACTCCGGGATCTACGCCTTCGACGCCGAGGTGCTCACCGATGCGTTGGGGCGGATCGGCACGGACAACGCCCAGGGTGAGATGTACCTCACCGACGTGCTCGCCATCGCCCGGGGGGACGGCCGTGGCGTGGGGGCAGTCATGACGGACGACGTGTGGCAGGTCGAGGGGGTCAACGACCGGGTGCAGCTGGCCACCCTGGGGCGGGTGCTCAACGAACGCATCGTCACCCACTGGATGCGCGAGGGCGTCACCGTGGTCGATCCGGCCAGCACCTGGGTGGACGTCACGGTCGGTCTCGATCGCGACGTGACGCTGCTGCCCGGCGTCCAGTTGCACGGCAGCACCGAGATCGCCACCGGGGCCACGATCGGGCCCGACACCACGTTGACCGACTGTGTCGTCGCCGGCGGCGCCGAGGTGATCCGCAGCCATGGCACCGGGGCGCTGATCGAGGCCGGTGCGAGCGTGGGGCCGTTCAGCTACCTGCGGCCGGGTACCCGGCTCGGCCCGAAGGGCAAGATCGGGGCGTTCGTCGAGGCGAAGAACGCCCACGTGGGGGCCGGCTCGAAGGTGCCGCACCTGTCCTACGTGGGGGACGCGACCATCGGCGAGGGCACGAACATCGGCGCCGCCACGGTCTTCGTCAACTACGACGGGGTCGCCAAGCACCGGACGACGGTGGGCGACCACGTGCGGGTGGGCAGTGACAGCATGCTGGTCGCCCCGCTGACCATCGGGGACGGCGCCTACACCGCCGCCGGTTCGGTGATCACCGAGGATGTGCCACCCGGGGCCATGGCCGTGGCCCGGGGGCGGCAGCGGAACATCCCCGAATGGGTGACCCGCCGCCGGGCGGGCACCGCCTCGGCGCAGGCCGCCGAGGCAGCAATGGCAGCCCAGGCCGCCGAAGGGACCGAGTGAGCATGAGCACCGCCTTCACCGCCGCCAACGAGAAACGTCTGGTGATCGCCAGCGGACGGGCGCACCCGGCGCTCGCCGAGGAGATCGCCAGCGCCCTCGAGGTCGATCTGCTCCCCACCAGCGCCTACGACTTCGCCAGCGGTGAGATCTATGTCCGCTTCGGCGAGAGCGTGCGCGGTAGCGACGCCTTCGTGGTCCAGAGCCACTGCCACCCGATCAACAAGTGGCTGGTCGAGCAGTTGCTCATGGTGGACGCCATGAAGCGGGCCTCCGCCAAGCGGATCACCGTGATCGCCCCGTTCTTCCCCTACGCGCGACAGGACAAGAAGCACCGCGGGCGCGAGCCGATCTCGGCCCGGTTGATGGCCGACCTGTACAAGACCGCCGGTGCCGATCGGATCATCTCGGTCGACCTGCACACCGCCCAGATCCAGGGCTTCTTCGACGGCCCGGTGGATCACCTGTGGGCCTTGCCGCTGCTGGCGGACTACGTGCGCGGTCGGGTGGATCGCAGCAAGTTGACGATCGTGTCCCCGGACGCCGGCCGGGTGCGGGTGGCCGACGTCTGGTCCGATCGGCTCGCGGCGCCGCTGGCGATCATTCACAAGCGGCGTGATCCGAGCGTGCCCAACACCGTCAAGGTGCACGAGGTGGTCGGCGAGGTGGCCGGTCGCACCTGTCTGCTGGTCGACGACATGATCGACACCGCGGGCACCATCGTGCAGGCGGCCGAGGCGCTGAAGGAGAACGGCGCCAACCAGGTGATCGTGGCCGCGACGCACCCGATCATGTCCGGCCCGGCGGTCGACCGGTTGAAGAACAGCATCATCAGCGAGGTCATCGTGACCAACACGTTGCCCATCGCCGAGGAGGCGATGTTCCCCAAGCTGACGGTGCTGTCGATCGCCCCCATGATCGCCCGGGCGATCCGTGAGGTGTTCGACGACGGCTCGGTGACCTCGTTGTTCGACGGCAACGTCTGAGACCGCTGCGTGGGCCGACCCGAGGGTGGTCGGTTCGGGAGTTGCGCGGTCAGTTCTGACTCGAGTGCGGTCACTTTGGGATGAAGACAACGATGTCATCGGTCGGAAGTGACCGCGGTCGACAGTGGGTGGGCTGAACTCGACCTTTGCTCGGCCCTCGTCAGGCCCGGCCTGGGGCGCCCGCCCAGGGTGAGGGAGCCGCGGGGGTGTGTGATGTCGAAAGGACTGCGGCTCGAACGATTTCTGCCCCAGGCCATCTCGCGGCTACGATGGCGCGGTTGCCTCGGCGAGGGCTTCCGCAGAACAGCTCGTGATGCGGAGCCGTGATCGACGCGGGCGCTTGCGCTCAACGTCTTCGCGGCCTTCGCCTCCGTTCGGGGCAGCGCCCGCGACAGCGCACTCGCCCTGTCGCAACCGCCAGGATCGCCCGACGTAACGAAGACGCCCGAGGCCGTTGCGCCTCACCGATGAGGAGTGAACGTGTCCGAGGTCAAGCTCACCGCCGAGAAGCGCACCGAGTTCGGCAAGGGGGCGGCCCGCCGGCTGCGCCGCGCGCACAAGGTGCCCGCGGTGCTCTACGGCCACGGCACCGACCCGGTGCACCTCGCCCTGCCGGGTCACGACACCATGATGGCCCTGAAGAAGTCCAACACCCTGCTCACCCTGGACCTGGGCGGTTCGACCGAGCTCGCACTGCCGAAGGACGTCCAGCGGCACGCGGTCAAGGGCATCATCGAGCACGTCGACCTGCTGCTGGTCCGTCGCGGCGAGAAGGTCACCGTCGACGTCCCGCTGCACCTGGTGGGCGAGCCGCAGAGCGGCACCCTGGTGACCTCCGAGCTCAACACCCTGTCGATCGAGGTCGAGGCCACCCGCATCCCCAGTGCGATCGAAGTCAGCGTCGAGGGCCTCGAGGCCGGCGCCCGCATCCTGGCCGGCGAGATCACGTTGCCCGCGGGCAGCACCCTCGAGACCGACGCCGAGGCGCTGGTGCTGCAGGTCACCACGCCTACCGACACCAGCACTGATGACGAGGCCGAGGCCGACGTCGAGGGCGAAGCGGCTCCCGAGAGCGAGTGAGCCCGGAACGGCCCCTGCCGGGGAGCCCTGAGCCGTCCGACGCCACGTGGCTGGTGGTCGGCCTGGGCAACCCTGGCACCCAGTACGCCGGCAATCGGCACAATGCCGGGGCCATGGCCGTGGCCCGTCTCGCCGACGAGCTCGGCGTCCGGTTGGGCAAGCACAAGTCCCGCGCCCAGGTCGCCGAGGTGCGCCTGGCACCGGTGGCCACGCCGTCCGGCATGCGACCCGGGCCCCGCCTGGTGCTGGTCGTGCCGACCAGCTACATGAACCTGTCCGGTGGTCAGGTGACCGCTGCCGCCGGCTTCTACGGTGTGGCGCCCGAACGCCTGCTGGTGCTGCACGACGAACTCGATCTGCCGTTCGGCCAACTGCGCCTCAAGCGCGACGGGGGCGAGGGGGGCCACAACGGGCTGCGTTCGATATCGCAGTCCCTGGGCTCGCGGGACTACTGCCGGCTGCGGTTGGGTATCGGGCGTCCGCCCGGCCGGATGGACCCGGCGGACTTCGTCCTGCGGGACTTCGCCGCGGCCGAGCGTGAGGACGCCGCCGTGATGGTCGGGCAGGCCGCGGACGTCGTCCGCGATGTGGCGCTGCTCGGGTGGGAGCGCGCCCAGGGCGAGGTCAACACCCGCGCCCAAGCCCTCTGACGCCCGGTTCGCCGGCGCGTGCGCGCGCATCAGCCGTTCGGGTCAGCCGCAGGTCCGGTGTCCTGCGACCGCACCTCCGCTGTTCGGCCGGTTTGGGTCCCAGCTCTGCCGGACGCGCCGTGGCGGAGTGCCACAGGCAGCGAGTCGCCTGATAGTCCTGCAGATCACGACGCACGGACCAGGCACCGGGGAGCAGCCGAACCATGTCGATCGACCTACGTCGGGCGGATCCCGCCCGGGACGACGCCCGGTGTCGACTGCCCGTCGACCGCCCGCGGGTGCGCCACCGGCTGATCCTGCTGCCCCGCCCCGATCTGATCACCGATGCCGAACAGCGCCGATCCGCGCCGGCCTGTGGCCACCACCGGGCGGTGTTGATCGGGGATGCGCTCGCCGCCCTGCTCACCGCCGTGGGTCTGGCCACCGTCACCGCTCGTGAGGGTGGTCTCGACCTGGCCGGTGTCGGGTTGGCGATGCTGCTGCCCGCGGTGTGGCTGGTCCTGCTCGCCGGGCGCGGTGGCTACCGCGTCCAGCTCGGCGATCCTCACCGTGACTCCCCCCGGGAGGTGGTCGTGGCGGGGGTGGTGCTGGTGGTCGGAGCCGCCGGCCTGGCCTTCCTGGTGGGCGCCGACCTTCCCCGGCTGCTGCCGCCGCTGGCGGGTCTGGGATTGGTGGCCGGATCCGGGGTGCTGCGTTGGCTGGCGCAGAGCCGCCTGCAGGCCGAGCGGCGCCGGGGTCGCGGCCTGGCACGCCTGCTGGTGATCGGTCACCCCGAGCCCACCACGCGGCTGATCGAGCTGCTGGACGCCGCGCCCGATCGGGGTTTGGTGGTGGTTGGCGTGGCACTGCCCTTCGACGGCTACCCGCACACGCCGTCCTTCGGAGTGCCCATCGTGATGGACGACGCCGAGATCGACGCTTTGGTCAGCATGGCCGCCGAGCTGGGTGTGGACGGCGTGGCGCTCAGCAGTGACCCCGACGTGTCGGGCAGCGGCAGCCGCCGGCTGCACGACGTGCTCGCCGAGCGGGGCATCGACCTGCTGGCCGTGCGGGAGACCACCAGCGCCTCGTGGAGCCCCTGGGTGCGTGAGATCGTCGGCACCCCGCTGGTGCAGGTGGGGGTGAGACTGGGCCATCAGGGTCTGATGCGGCGCCGTGCGACGTAGCGCTCACATCCTGTTCCGAGTGCTGCGGTACCGTCGTAGGGAGCACTTTCGTGCGCTGGAGCACCGTCGCTCCCGTACCCCTGCTCTGTGAGTTCGACAATCTGTTCGACCAGAAATAAGGATGCTCCGTGTCCCGAACCCGGGCGACCACCACCGGCACCTCCGACACATCACATTCCACCGCTCACCGCGACGCCCACACCCCCGGCGGCGCCGACGCGCTGTGGGCCGGCGACGGCGAGCTGGCCCGCAGCCTGGCCGTCGAGGCCGGCGAGGTGCTCATGCAGATCCGTCGCGGGGGTTTCACCGGCGACGGCCTCAAAGCCGCCGGGGACGCCGGGTCGCAGGCCGTGCTCGCCCGCCGGTTGGACGACGACCGCCCGGACGACGCGGTGCTGTCGGAGGAGGCGCCGGACGACCCGGCCCGGCTCACGGCGTCCCGGGTCTGGATCATCGACCCGCTGGACGGAACGCGCGAGTTCTCCGAACCCGGTCGGATCGACTGGGCCGTTCACGTGGCGTTGTGGGCCGGGGGCGACCTGGTGGCCGGCGCGGTGGCCATGCCCGCCGACGGCATCTGTTACTGCACGGCCTCACCACCGGAGCCCCCCGTGCGCGAGCCGGGTCCGCTGCGCCTGGCCGTCAGCCGCACCCGACCCCCGGCGTTCGTGGCCGAGCTCGCCACCCGACTGGGCGCCGTCCTGGTGCCGATGGGCTCGGCCGGGGTCAAGTGTGCCTCGGTCTGGCGCGGTGAGACCGACGCCTACGTCCACGCCGGCGGTCAGTTCGAGTGGGACTCGGCGGCGCCGGTGGCCGTGGCCCGGGCCGCTGGTCTGCACACCAGCCGGATCGATGGATCGCCCCTGGTCTACAACCAAGCCGACCCGAGATTGCCCGATTTGGTGGTGTGTCGTCCCGAACTGGCCGACACGATTGTGAGCGCTACCGCGGCACTGGCTCAGGGCTGAGCCGTGTCACGCCGACTACTGACCCATGAGGTGCGCCGTGACCGCACGCCCTGGACGAGGTGAGTGAGCTGAGCAGGAGCCAGCACGAGTACCGGCTCTCCGAGCTGTCGACGCTCGAGGCAGAGTCGATCCACATCTTCCGCGAGGTCGCGGCCGAGTTGGAGCGCCCCGTGCTGCTCTTCTCCGGCGGCAAGGACTCGATCGTGATGTTGCGCCTGGCCGAGAAGGCCTTCTGGCCGGCGCGGATCCCGTTCCCGGTCTTGCACGTCGACACCGGGCACAACTTCGACGAGGTGCTGGCCTACCGCGACCGCCGGGCGGGCGAACTCGGCGTCCAGCTGCTCGTGGGCAGCGTGCCGGAGGCGATCGCCTCGGGTGCGGTGCACGAGCTGCCCGACGGCACCCGCAACCGGCTGCAGACCCCGGTGCTGCTCGAGACGCTCGAGAAGCACGGGTTCACCGCCGCGTTCGGTGGCGCTCGTCGCGACGAGGACAAGGCCCGTGCCAAGGAGCGGGTGTTCTCCTTCCGTGACGAGTTCGGTCAGTGGGACCCGAAGAACCAGCGCCCCGAGTTGTGGTCGATCTACAACGGCCGGATTCACCTGGGGGAGTCGATCCGGGTGTTCCCGCTGTCGAACTGGACCGAGCTGGACATCTGGCAGTACGTGCAGCGTGAGCAGATCGAACTGCCGAGCATCTACTTCGCGCACGAGCGTGAGGTGTTCGACCGCGGCGGGATGTTGTACGCCAACCACGAGTACTGCCGCCCCCGGGACGGCGAGGAGCTGTTCACCGCTCGAGTGCGCTACCGCACGGTGGGCGATGCCTCGTTGACCGCGGCGGTGCTCAGCGAGGCCGACACCGTCGAGAAGATCATCGAGGAGGTGGCGGCGACCCGGATCACCGAGCGCGGCGCCACCCGGGGCGATGACAAGTTCAGTGAGGCCGCCATGGAGGATCGCAAGCGGGAGGGGTACTTCTGATGGGCGCCTCGATGCAGGAGAACACCGGCCAGCCGTGGAATCCGGCGGCCGGCGAGCGCCGTCGCAAGCCGCGTGGCATGGACCTGTTGCGGTTCGCCACCGCCGGGTCGGTGGACGACGGCAAGTCGACCCTGATCGGGCGGCTGTTGTTCGACTCCAAGTCGATCTTCGCCGATCAGTTGGACGCCGTGGAGCAGGCCAGCGCGCGGATGGGCGACGAGTACGTCAACCTGGCCCTGCTGACCGACGGCCTGCGGGCCGAGCGGGAGCAGGGCATCACGATCGACGTGGCGTACCGGTACTTCGCCACGCCGCGGCGCAAGTTCATCATCGCCGACACCCCCGGCCACATCCAGTACACCCGCAACATGGTCACCGGGGCCTCGACCGCGGACCTGGCGATCATCCTGGTCGACGCCCGCAAGGGTCTGGTCGAGCAGAGTCGTCGGCACGCGTTCATCGCGACCCTGCTCCGGGTGCCGCACCTGGTGCTCGCGGTGAACAAGATGGACCTGGTCGACTACTCCCAGGACGTGTTCGACGACATCCACGACGAGTTCGTGAACTTCGCCGCCAAGCTCGACGTGCCCGACCTGACCGCGATCCCGATCTCGGCCCTGGTGGGCGACAACATCGTCACCCGGTCGTCGAACATGGACTGGTACGACGGGCCGTCGCTCTTGCACCACCTCGAGAACGTTCACGTCTCCAGCGACCGCAACCTGATCGATGCCCGGTTCCCGGTGCAGTACGTGATCCGGCCGCAGTCGTCGAACATCCACGACTATCGCGGCTATGCCGGCACCGTGGCGTCGGGCGTGTTCAAGCCGGGCGATGAGATCGTCGTGCTGCCATCGGGTTTCGGCAGCACCATCGCCTCGATCGAGACCATGGACGGGCCGGTCGACGAGGCCTACCCGCCGATGGCCGTCACCATCCGGCTGGCCGATGAGATCGACATCAGCCGCGGCGACATGATCTGCCGGCCGAACAACGCCCCGATGGTCACCCAGGACGTCGACGCGATGGTCTGCTGGATGAGCGACAAGCCGTTGCAGCCGGGGCAGAAGCTGGCCCTCAAGCACACCACCAAATCGGTGCGCGCCATGGTCAAGCAGTTGCGCTACACCCTCGACATCAACACGTTGCACCGCCACGAGGGCACGCCCTCGTTGGGGCTCAACGAGATCGGCCGCATCGTGCTGCGCACCACCGGCCCGTTGTTCGCCGACCCGTACCGCCGCAACCGGCACACCGGCGGCTTCGTGCTGATCGACGAGGCCACCAACGTCACCGTCGCCGCCGGGATGATCCTGGACGGCTGAGCGCGCGGGTCTATCGTGGCCGGGTGAGTGCTCGGATGCGGAAAGTGACCATGAAGGTGGCGCTCGCCGGCGCGGGCCTGCTGCTGGCGTGCGCCGTGCCGGTGGCGGTCGGCTCGGCAACACCGGCGGCCGCCGCGGGAACGGTGCCGACGATCGCCTCGCTGAGTGTCAGCGCCACAACGGTCGCGGCGTCCGGCCTCACCCCGGCCACGGTGACGGTGTCGATCCGGCTGACGAGCGCCGTCGCGCTGTCGCCGTCCTGCACGCTGAACGACGGTGGGCAGCCCGGCAGCGCCGGGGCGTTCATCATGCTGACCCGCACCACCCCCGCCGACCCGAGGGTCGGCTCGCTCGTGCCGGCGCGGACCGCCCATGCCCTGAACCTCACCTCCGGGAGCGGTACCGACGGCAGCTGGACGGCGCAGATCGCCGTGCCCTCGACCTGGGTCGGCACCTGGCGGGTCGCGACGGTCTTCGCCTGCAGCCCGGACGACGTCACCTCCGAGAGCGTCGATCCTGACACCGTGGGACACGGGGGAGCCTTCACGGTGACCGGTACCGAGTTGCCCGCGCTGTCGATGGGCTACCGCCCGAACCCCGTGCCGTGGAACGCCTCGACGGTGCGGGTGCAGGGACGCCTGGTCAACGGCGAGACCGGCGCACCCCTGGCGCGGCGACGGCTCGACTGGTGCCGCGACACCGGGTGCGGCATCGACGGTGGGTACACCTCGACCGTCGTGATCACGGACGACGCGGGGTACTACCGGTACACGCTCGGGGTGTCCCCTGTTCTCGAGCCTGCAGGTGTGGACCACCCCGGTGCCGGCCACCTGGTTCGGTACCCAGCGGGTCTCGCTCGTGCTCAGCCGCGGCCCCCAGCCGGTGACCGCTCCGGCGGTGAGCGTGACGCCGTCCGCTGCCGTGGTGGCCACGGGATCGCGGCCGCAGGTCAGCGGCCGGTTCTTCGACGCCGGCCGGTGCTGGTCGGTGACGGATCGGCACCCGGTTCTGGTGGAGTATCTGGTCGGCCGGACGGCGTGGCGACCCCTCGTCCGGACGACGACCCGGCTCAACGGCCGATGGCAAGCCATGGTGCCGGCGAGAGCAGAGCGCTGGGTGTTACGGGCGCGCTATCCCGGCACGTCGGGCGCGGGCGACGGGTCGGGCGCCTGCGCGGGGGCTACGAGCCGCTCGTTCGCGCTGACCGGCGTCTGAGCGCTGGACCGGGCGCCTCGCACCCCGGCATCCGAGCGGTACCCGCAGCGGCACTCGGATGGGCTAAGGCTTCGCCGGGTTTCGGCCGATCACCCCTGCAGGGACCACCATCGGGCGGTCACCGTGACGAACCCGCCGACGTGACGAGCGTGGGGCGAAGGGGTGTGACGTGGGAAGGCAGTTGGACGTACTGCTGGTGTGTTCGAGCGGTGGCCACCTGGCGCAGCTCACCGCACTGGACCCGTGGAGTCGCGAGCACCATCGGCGCTGGGTGTGTTTCGACACCCCGGATGCGGTGAGTGTGCTGCGCGGGGAGGACGTGGTCTGGGCCTACCACCCGACCACGCGCAACATCGTGAACCTGGTGCGCAACGTCGCCCTGGCCTGGCGTGAACTGCGCGGACGCCGTCCGGACGTGGTGATCTCGACCGGGGCGGGGGTCGCGGTGCCGTTCTTCCTGGTGGCCAAGCTGTTGCGGGTGCCCACCGTGTATCTGGAGGTGTACGACCGGATGGACTCTCCGACGCTGACCGGGCGGCTCTGCCGGCCCTTCACCGACGCGATGCTCGTGCAGTGGGAGGAGCAGCGCGAGCTCTACCGGGACGCCGACGTCGTGGGGTGTGTGCTGTGACCCGGCGGATGTTCGTCACGGTCGGTACCGACCATCACCCGTTCGAACGGTTGATCACCTGGGCCGAGAACTGGGCCGGCCGGGTGGACGACTGGGAGGTGCAGGTGCAGCACGGCCGCACCCGGGCGCCACGTGTCGGGATCGGGTTCGACTTCTGTGACCACGACCGGTTGCAGGAGCTGTTCGAGACCAGCGACGTGATCGTGACGCACGGCGGCCCGGCGACCATCACCGAGGCGCGTCGTCACGGCCATCGGCCGATCGTGGTGCCGCGCGACCCCACCCTGGGCGAGCACGTGGACAATCACCAGCAGTTGTTCAGCCGGCGGCTCGGTGCCGCCGGAGTGGTCGAACTCGTCGAGACCGAGGATGACTTCCTGGCCGCCGTGGTGGCGATGTCCTACCTGCCCCGTCAGCGTCAGGTGAGCGAGGAGGTCCCGCCCGGGGTGTTCCGGGTCGGCGCGGTGGTCGAACGCCTCGCCCATCGACAGCGCCGCCACTGAGTCGCACCGCCCGCGATCGATCGACATCGACCCGGACTGACGAATACTCAACGCAGTCAATCGACCACGAAGAGTAGCTGCATCCTGTAGATTCACGGTGTGCGGCGTCAGTCTCCACGGCTCGGTGAACGCTTCAACTTGGCGGTCGACACCGACCCCATCGACCTGCGCGACATCCGGCGAGCGGCCCCCCCGCGGCCGCCCGCCGTCCATCAACCCTTCGCGGCGGGACGTCGTCCCGGTCCACCGGTGCCGCCGGCCCGGGTGAAGGTGTTCGGTGCACCGATCCCGGAACCGCATGTCGCCGATCCCGACCCGGGCGTGGACCCGTCGTTGCTGCTCGCCCGCGTGCCCTGGGCCCGGGTCAACCGCATCACCTGGACGCCGCGGCTCCGGCGCCGGCTCCGGCTGGCCGCCCTGCTGTGTGCCGGGATCGGCGCGGCCGGCCTCGTGGTGCTGGCGGCGGTCAGCATGGCCGGTGGCGGCTGACCCGGAGATCCCTCGTGTGATCGCGGATCGATCGGGTCACTGGCCGAGGCTGACGTCCGGAACCCCCGGGACCCCACTCACCACGATGCCGCCGTTGCCGTCGACCGTGACGTTGCCGTCCTCACCCGTCACGGTGACGCCGTTGTCGTTCACCGTCACCTGACCGTCCTCACCGGTCACCGTGACATCGCCGCTGGTGTTGCCCTTGATGGTGACGCCGCCGTTGGTGTCCCCGGTCGGGGCGACGGTGGTCGAGGCGCCGGCTCCCGCACCCGAGGAGGAGGTGCCGAAGGTGACGCTCTTCTTGTCGTCGTTGCACCCGGCCAAGCCCAGCGGCAAGGTCAGCGCGAGGGCGGAGATGGCGATCAGGCGGGCGGTGCGGTTCATCGAGAACTCCCGAGTGGGTGGTGAGTGATGGCTCGTTGCCAGGTGAGAGAGCCCCTGGAGCCGATCGGTTCACGGCGAGATCTGCAGCGTGGCCAGCACCTTCGTGAGATCGGGATCGCCATCGCGTGAGCGCACCTCGAGCCAGACGGTCCACTCCGTGGTCCCGGGGTTGGCCAGCACCACCTCGTCGAGGGTGGTGCCTCCGGCACAGTTCTCGAACCGCCAGGTCTGCCCCTGCCAGGGGCCGACGCCGACCGGACGCCGGGTGGCCGCGCCGCAGCCGGTCACGCCGAGCAGGTCGTACACCTCGTTCGGCTCGTGATGGCTGTCGTCGAACGCCACCGCCACCGCGCGGCCGTCGCCCCCCGCGCGCGAGCCGCTGGTGGCGTCGTCCGCACCGGGAAAGGTCAGCCCGGCGGTGCCCTGCCAGCTGCGCGGGACCCGCACCGACACCTTGTCGTCGGCTGCGCTCAGCGGGCGGGTGGTGGCCAGTGCCCACGCCGGGCGAGCACCCGCGGCGAGCGCCAGGGCGATCCCCAGGGCCACGACGCGGCCTCGCCACCGCCATCGGCGCCGAGGTCGCTGGGTCGCTGGGAGCCGACTCGTGACGTCCCGCTGCGGGGCGGGCGCGGCCGGCGCAGCGGCAGGGTGGAGCCACGGCGTCAGAGCGGTGCGCAGCGCCCGCGCGAACTCCGCGGCGGTCGCCGTCCGCTCGCTCGGATCGGGGTGGGTCGCCACCGCCAGCACCCGGCCGAGCGGTGTCGCCGGCCACGGCGGGCTCAGGGCGAGCATCCGCCCGGCGGTCATGGCCAGGGCGTAGACGTCGCTGGGCGGGCCGATGTCGGCCGAGTACGTGCGCTGTTCGGGGGGCATGTAGCCGTCCGAGCCGGCCGGCATGGTCAGTCCCGAGGCCCACTGCAGGTCCTTGGCGATCCCCAGGTCGCCGAGCAGCGCCCGGTCGGCCGCGCGGCCGCCGTCCGGCCACCCTGCCCGGCCCTGCGCCGCGCCGGGTGCGCTGCGGAGCAGGATGTTGCGTGGCTTCACGTCCCGGTGCACGATCCCGTGCCGGTGCAGCACCGTCAGCCCGTCCGCGACGGCATCGACCAGGTCGGCGACGGTCTCGGCCGACCAGGGCGGTGGGTGCTGTTCGAGCCGCTCGGCCAGGGTGCCACCGTCCGCGTAGGTCATCACGAACCAGGGCCGCCCGTCGGGGAGCTCACCGAGGTCGTAGACCCGCACCAGGTGGTCGCTGTCCACCCGGCGCAGCAGCCGAGCCTCGTCGACGAAGCGGCGGCGGATGTCCGCCTCGCCCGCCCAGTTGTCGGCCAGCACCTTGACGGCCACCAACGAGTCGAGTTCGTCGTCCCGGGCGAGCCACACGGTGGCGAACCCGCCGGCCCCCAGACGCCGCTCGAGCCGGAAGCGCCCGATGGCGGCCGGTGCGTTCACGAAGGTCATGATGCCTCACCATGGGGGCATGACGGACGTGGATGCGTTGGCTGCTGCGGCTGCCGCAGGTGACCGTGCGGCCCTGGAGGCGTTGTTGCACGCCGTCCGGCCCGAGGTGTTGCGACGCTGCCAACGCATCCTGCCGTTCCACGGTGACGCCGAGGACGCCTGTCAGGAGGCGCTGATCGCGGTCGCCAAGGGCATCCACACCTTCGCCGGCCGCAGCCGGTTCACCACCTGGCTCTACCCGGTGGTGGCCAACAGCGCCTTCGCGACCTATCGCCGGATGCGTCGGGCAGCCCACGATGCCGGGCTCGACCAGGTGAGTGAGCCGGTCGACCCGGCCCGGGTGAGCATCGTGGCCGGTACCCGGGTCGACCTGGTCGAGGCGCTGGAGCGGTTGCGCGCCGACCAGCCCCACGTGGTCGAGGCGGTGGTGCTGCGTGACCTGATGGGCCTGGACTACCGCGAGATCGCCGAGCGGCTCGACGTCCCGGTCGGCACCGTCAAGTCGCGCATCAACCATGCCCGGACGGCGCTGCGCGGCTACCTGACCGAGGCCGTCTGAGCATCCGTCGACCCGGCGCCGAGCCCCCTCGTAGACTCGCCGGGTGACCTCCTCGACCGACGTCGCCGCGAGCGAGGCGCTCCGGACGCTGCGCACGGTGTTCGGCTACGACGCCTTCCGTGGTCATCAGCAGGAGGTCATCGACCACGTCTGCGCCGGGGGCGATGCCCTCGTGCTGATGCCGACCGGTGGTGGCAAGTCGCTGTGCTACCAGATCCCGGCGCTGGTGCGTCCGGGGGTCGGGGTGGTGATCTCGCCGTTGATCGCCTTGATGCAGGACCAGGTCGACGCGCTCACCGGGGTGGGGGTGCGGGCGGGATTCCTCAACTCCACCCAGGATGCCTCGACGCGTCGCCGGGTCGAGGCGGCCTTCGTCGCGGGGGAGCTCGACCTGCTCTATCTCGCGCCCGAGGGGTTACGGGCCGAGGCGATGCTGCGGTTGCTCGACCGGGGTCGGATCGCGCTGTTCGCCATCGACGAGGCGCACTGTGTGGCGCAGTGGGGGCACGACTTCCGCCCGGACTACCTGGCCTTGTCGGTGCTGCACGAGCGCTGGCCACAGGTGCCGCGCATCGCGCTCACCGCCACCGCGACAGCTGCCACTCGGGAGGAGATCGCCACCCGGCTCGACCTGACCCGGGCTCGCCAGGTGGTGTCGAGTTTCGACCGTCCCAACATCACGTATCGCATCGTGCCCAAGCACGAGCCCCGCAAACAGCTGCTCGACCTGTTGCGCAGCGAGCACGCCGGGGACGCCGGGATCGTCTACTGCCTCTCACGGGCCTCGGTCGAGACCATCGCCGATTTCTTGTGTACCAACGGGATTGTCGCCCTGCCGTATCACGCCGGGCTGGATGCGCAGACCCGGGCGACGAACCAGGCCCGGTTCTTGCGCGAGGACGGGCTGGTCATGGTCGCGACGATCGCCTTCGGCATGGGCATCGACAAGCCCGACGTCCGCTTCGTGGCCCACCTCGACCTGCCCAAGTCGATCGAGGGGTACTACCAGGAGACCGGTCGGGCCGGGCGCGACGGTCTGCCCTCCACCGCCTGGCTCGCCTACGGCCTGCAGGACGTCGTCCAGCAACGCAAGATGATCGAGGGCTCGGCCGGTGACCTGGCGCATCGCCGGTCGTTGTCGGCGCACCTGGACGCCATGCTCGCGCTGTGCGAGACGGTCGAGTGCCGTCGGGTCAACCTGCTGGCCTACTTCGGCCAGCCCTCGCAGCCGTGCGGCAACTGCGACACCTGCCTGAACCCGCCGCAGTCCTGGGATGGCACCGTGCCCGCCCAGAAGCTGCTCTCGACGGTGTGGCGGTTGCAGCGCGAGCGGGGTCAGTCCTTCGGCGCCGGCCAGTCGATCGACATCCTGCTGGGAAAGCGCACCGACAAGGTGGTGGCCTCCCGCCACGACGAGCTGTCGGTCTTCGGCGTCGGCGCCGATCTGCGGGACACAGAGTGGCGTGCCGTGGTGCGCCAGTTGCTCGCCCAGGGGCTGCTCGCCGTCCAGGGGGAGTACGGCACGCTCACCCTCACCGACGCCAGCGCCGAGGTGCTGGGCGGACGGCGCGTGGTGATGATGCGCCGCGAACCCGAGCGGACGGCGTCCGGCCCGAAGCGAAAGCCGCCCCGGTCGGCTGCCGCCGCGGTCGTCGACCTGGACCCGCAGGCGCTGCCGGTGTTCGAGCGGCTACGGGCCTGGCGGGCGGCGTCCGCCAAGGAGGCCGGGGTGCCGGCCTACGTGATCTTTCACGACGCGACGTTGCGCCAGATCGCGGCGCTGCACCCGGCGACGCTCGACGACCTCGCGACGGTCAACGGGGTCGGCGAGGCCAAGCTGGCGCGGTACGGGCAGCAGATCCTCGACCAGCTCACCGGCTAGCGGCTCTGCAGCGCGTCGAGGGCCACGGCCATGGCGGCGCCGACCCGCCAGTCCAGGCGCCAGCCGTTGGGCGCGGCGGGCAGTTCGATCTCGTAGACGTCGCGGATCGCCCGGCGCCGCAGACTGCTCATCACGAGCGTTCCGTCCGGGGCGTTGAAGTCGAAGTGGAACAACCACGGAACCGGGATCTCGCCCAGGATCGGTACGAGTTCCCAGACCCGGCGCAGCACCGCGATGGTGTGGTTGCGCTCCTGGCCCATGCCCTGGAAGCCGTCCGGGGTGCCGATGTGCCAGGTCGAGCGCAACAACGACTTGCCGAAGTCCTTGCGGAACCAACCGATCGGGGTGCCGACGGCGTCGGTGACGTCGTAGGTGGCGCCGAGGTCCATCCGGCTACGGGCCTTGAACGAGAACACCGGCCGGCTGCGGGACTCGTCGGTGTAGAAGGTGACCTGTTCCTTGAAGGCCATCCGCTTCTGCTGGGCCAGGCAGATCAGCCCGGTCTCCTGCCCGGCGTCGTTCACGGCGATGATCTCGTAGCGGTTGACCATCATCGTGAGCTTCTGGCGCATGACGAAGCGGGTCAGTGGGGCGCCGGCCGGTGGCTGCCCGGGCGGAGCGGCGGGCGGCTCGTATCCGTACGTCATGGTGATCGGTTCCCCTCGAGTCGTGGTGGCCTCCAGGGTGCCGTACCGGACCAACGTCCGCAGCGTGTGCCGCGCGATGGCACGCGGACATTTCGGAAGCCGTTGGCGGTGTCCGGGAACGGCAGGGTTGACTGTCGGCCATGAGTCAGAGTCTCGACCAGGTGAACCGGCACGCAGAGCGCTCCCGGAGCGAGCGCGACGACCTCGACGCCGTCTTGGACGCCGGCGCTGTCGGCACCCTGTCGACGGTCGTGGACGGGCGCCCCTGGGTGGTGCCGATGCTCTACGCGCGCGATGGCGATCGGCTGGTGCTGCACGGCTCGACCGGAGCGGGGGCGCTACGGCACGTCGCGGCCGGCGCGCCCGCCGTCCTGTCGGTGGTGCATCTGGACGGCGTGGTGGTCGCCCAGACCACGTTCGAATCCTCGGCCAACTACCGCTCGGCCGTGGTGCACGGCGAGCTGACCACGTTGGCCGGTGAGGACAAGGCCGCTGCCCTCGACCTGCTGTCGGAGGCCATCATCCCGGGTCGCACCGCGGAGGTGCGCCCCATGATCGGCAAGGAGCTGGCGGCGACCCTGGCCATGGCCCTGCCGATCACCGACGGCCGCTGGACCGTCAAGATCCGCACCGGCCCCCCGGCTCCCATGGACGACGACGCCACCGACGTCGAGCGCGCGGCCTGGACCGGCGTCGTCCCGCTGGCCCTGACCGCCGGCACCCCCATCCCCTCCGACTGGTGCCCCGAGGCAACCCCCGTCCCCGACTCGATCACCCGCCTCATCGCCCGCCACCCCCACCCCTGAGAAACCCGCTCATGCTCCGCAGGTGACCGCTGATGCTCCGCAGGTGACGCGAAAAGTGGCCTTTCGGCCGGCAACGCGCGTCACCTGCGGAGCATGAGCGGGTTGGGTGGGGTGAACGGGGGTGGGGTGAGCGGGGTGGATCAGCCCCAGGGGAGTTCGCGGCCCAACAGCGTCGCCAGCGCGGCGTTGTGCGGTGCGTAGAACTCCTTCAGCTCGGCCTTGACCGCCTCGTCCATGGGTTCGTAGGGGCGGTAGTTGTGCTGGGTGGTGTCCGGGATCGGGGTCGGATCGATGCCCAAGAAGGTGGCCATCTCGCCCATCGCCGCCTGCTCGTCGGTGTACATGTCCTCGCTGATCATGACCAGGACACGTTCGCGTCCGACGGCGTCGAACCAGCGTTCGAGCTGCGGAGCGTAGATGCCGCGCTCGCGGTAGGTGTACCAGTCGTGCGCCCGGCTGTAGTAGTACGGGTCGCTGGCCATCTTCGCCGGCTCGCCGGCGACCCGGGCATCCTCGGCAGCCAGCGCCTGGCCGAAGGTGAGCGGCTCGACGTCGTTGTCCACCCGCTCCCAGTAGTGGCTGTAGGCCCGTTTGACCGGGTCACGCAGCAGCACGATGAACCGCGCCTCGGGCAGGTCCCGGGCCACCCGCGCCGGAACCCGCGGATCGAACATGTAGTACGGGCTCGACTCGCCGGTGATCACGCGCTTGCCCAGCTTGCGCGACAACGCGTGTCGCGCGCTCACGGTGGGGAAGTGGCCGCGGTACCACTCCTCACCCTTGTCGTAGTGCCAGTAGAAGTAGTGCGGCGACTTCCAGTTCTCCCACTTGGCGACCATGGGCATCACCTGCGGGTGCTGGATCAGGTACCGCCAGGCGGACGTCGAACCGCCCCGTTTGGTGCCCAGCACCAGGAAGTCCGGCATCGGTCGCCAGGTGGCCGTCGCGGTGCCGTAGCCCCGGATCGCGCCCTTGGCCGCCTGTTTGGCCTGGACCGGGATCAGGTTCTTGAGGGTCTGCTCCAGCGTGGTCATGCCGACCTTCCTTCGGTGGGGCGTTGAACGGGGATCGAGGGTCCGGGTGCAGCGCCGGGACGACGGCGCAGCGCGCCCATCAGCTCGTCGAGACCGAGCTGAACTCGTTGGGTGACAAGGGCTGCCAGGTAGCACCCGGTGGCGCCGAGGCCACCGACCAGCAGGACGACGACCGCCGGTGTGGTGCCGCCGCCGGACTGGAACGCCGTCCGGATCGCCAGCGCGGGAAGCCCGAAGGTGAACAGGACGGTGAGCCCGGCGCGCAGCGCGGCGCCGTCCAGACTGTGCAGGCCCAGGCCCCGGCGAATCTCGACGGTGCCGGCGACCGCATCGGTCAGCATGGCGGCCGACCACCCGATCCCGGCGCCGAGAATGCCGAGCCGCGGCACCAGCACCAGGTCGAGCGCGAGCATGATCACGATCGCGGCGCCGGTGTTCATCGCCGCCCAGTGGCTGTGCCGGGCCATGTTGAGAACAGTGTTGGCGTTGCCGGTGGTCACCACGGCCAGCATCGCGATCGACAACACCGCGAGAGTCGTTGCCGCCGAAGCGAAGTTCGGGCCGAGGATGCCGAGTACCCCGGGGGCGAAGATGGCCAGCGCCAGGTAGACCGGCCAGGTCGACAGCACCGCCCAGCGGACACTCAGTCGGTGCACACTCTCGGCCTGAGCGCGGTCCTTCCGGGCGAAGGCCGCGGCCAGGAGTGGCCCGACCGAGAGCCGAACCGCTTGCAGTGCAAAGGTTCCGCTGGTGACGAAGCGGCTGGCGGCGGCATACACCGCGGCGGGTGCGGCCCCGAGCAAGGCGGTGACCAACACGACGTCAGCCCACACGATGAGCACCTCGAAGGTGGCCGCCACGCCACGCGGTGCGGTGTGGCGCCAGAAGGCCCGCACCCCGTGGTCGCGGGTGATCTGGTCGGGCTCCGATGGGCCGGGGGTCGGTGACGCCGTGACGGTGTCGACGCGAAGCCGAACCAGCCGACGCACCTCGCGCACCGCCAGCGCAGCGGCGACGAGCAACGGCAGCGCCCAGGCGGCGACCGCCAGGGTGGCCGTACTGGGCACCTCGAGGCCGTGATCGAGGGCGACGCCACCGGCCAGCACCGTCCCGGCGAGCAACAGCGGCCGCGAGACCGGCAGGAACACCTGCTGCACCGTGGTGAAGGTGCGCAGTGAACCCAACCCCCGCGCTGCGCCGTTGAGCAGCACCATCGAGGTGGTCGAGAGCACCAGGAACGGGGCGAGCAGCCGCAGGACGTCGGCCATGCGAGCGGCCGTGTCCGCAGGGAACAGCAGGTGCGCCAACGGATCTGCCGCGACGGCCACGAGCACGGCGACCGCCGCGGACGCCGCGATCACCGGTCGCAGCGCCCCGGACAGGACGGGTCGCACCAGCTCTGGACGCCGCGCAGCGCGCAGCCCGGACAACGCCCGCACCAGCCCGGTGTCGGCCCCGAGCGCGAGCACCGCGGTGGCGATGGTGAACAGCGCCACGGCGGTGAAGTAGATGCCGGCATCACCGGCGGGCAACATCCGGCTGACGGTCACGGTCAACACCAGGCCGCCGGCTCCGGCCGAGATCGCCCCGATCAGCCCGAGAGCACCCTGGCGAGCCGCGGTGGCGGCCACCGCCGGACTCGAGGAGCTGCCGGCATCAGCTCCGGTGGCAGCCGGGGTGCCGGCCGGCTCGGGTGCGACACCGATCGGTGGGCCGCTCGTGCTCACAACCCTCTGCCGCGCCGGTGCAGGAACCGCTGGATGCCCTCGACGCTCAGCACGCCGCTCGCCACGACCGCGGCGACGTAGGCCCGCGGCTCACCCCGGTGCAGCCGCACGGTGTCGAACGCGGTGCTGAGTGCCTCGCGGCGGCGTCCCATGGCGGCCAGCGCGATGGCCTGCTGGCCACGGATCCGCGCCTCGCCGCGAGGGATGGAGGCGAACTGAGGATGCTTGTCCAGCAGCACGTCGAGGCTGTCGTGGATCATCTGCCACTTGGAGAAGTAGTACGACGAACCGTGCCAGTGCACCCGCACCAACGGCCGCGGCACCGAGAGCACCGGGCCGACCGCGGCGGCCCGCAGCAGCAGGTCGTAGTCCTCGGCGTAGCCGCCGGGCAGGTCCTCGTCGACCAGACCGATCGCGCCGGTCAGGTCATCGCGGCGGATCAGGAACGTCGACGGGTGCAGCTCCATGATCCGGCGGGTGAGCAGATCCTCGAGCGTGGTCGGCCGCAACGGGCCGGGCCGGTGGGTGGCGATGCCGTGGGTCACCACCGACACCCCGGTGGCCACCATGGACGCCGACGGGGTGCGGACCAGCAACGGCACCTGGGCGGACAGCTTGTCCGGCAGCCATTCGTCGTCGTCATCGCAGAAGGCCACGAAGGCGTTCGAGGCGGCCAGGATGCCGCTGTTGCGTGCTCCCGGCAGGCCCTTGGAGCGGGTGTTCGGTATCTGGCGCAGCGTGACCCCCGCCCGCAACTCCGCGGCCATGGTCGCTTCCAGCTCGGCCGTGGCATCGGCGGACGGCGTGCCGTCGCGTACCACGATGATCTCGATCGGGCCGAGGTGGTCCTGCCCGGCCACGCTGCGCACCGCCCGCAGCAGCAGCTTCTCCCGATCGACGGTCGGGATGATCACGCTGACGGCGGGGGCGTCGTCCCCGGCCTGACGCGGGGACGGCACCTCGCCCGGCGTCGCGCCGGGCTCGGGGCGGGCAGGAGTCTTGGCCATGGGTGGCGAATCGACACCGACCGGGCAAGCCTTGAGTTCAGCCTGCGGTGACCCCCCGTCCGGACGACGAGCCGAGGCGAGGAGTTGAGGTGATGCGCCGAGGTGAGGTGTCGGGTGGGTCTCTCAGGGACGTCGCTGTGCCGGCGGGACGTGCGGCCCCTCGAGGGAACGCATCACCTCGACCGCGTCCGGGTCGAGGCCGTCGGGCAATCCCCGCCCGGAGGCGAGCAGTCCCAACGCGGTCGCCATGGTCTCGATCACGTGGAACCTGACCAGGGTGGTGGTCAGCGTCGTGGGTACGCCCAATGGCGCCAGCACGTGGGGGGCGGCGGCGGTCATGGCGGCGACGGCCTCGGTGAACGTCGCCCCGCCGGTGACGTGCTGCACCTGGAAGGCCCAGCGCAGGGCATCCAGGCCCAGCGGACCCTGGGGACTGCCGTACTCGAGGTCCCAGGCCCAGATGACGCCGTTGCTGATGCCCATGTTCCAGGGGGTCCAGTCGCCGTGATAGCGCCCCACGGGCACCGACACCGCCGCGTCGAGCCGCAGTGCGGTCGCGGTCAACCGCTCGAGGCCGGCGACCAGGTCCGGTCGCGCCGCGCGAGCCGATCGGGCGGCCGTGGCCCGGGCCATCACGTCGTCCCACAGTGCGGTCTGGGCCAACGGCATGGTGCGCACGGCCGAGCGGCCGGCGCCGAAGACGGCCAGGGCTCGCAGCACCAGCGCCTCGTCGTCCGCGCTCACCCGGCGCGCGTCGTCCGGTAGCGGCTCGACCACCGAGTAGGCGAACGGGCCGCACCGTCCGGCATCCAGGACGGCGGGCAGCCGGATCGGTGAGATCGCGGGATCGAGCCCGGCACCGAGCTGCTCCATCAGGTCGGCCTCGGTGAGCACCCGTTCGCCGGTGGTCGGATCCGAGGCGACCTTGGCGAAGGCCACGACCCGGCCGCGGTCGTCGACCAGTTGCACGGTGGGCTTGGCCCGGGGGTGGAAGTCACGCAGGCTGATCGCGGTGCTGGTGGCCTGCGGCAGCCGACGCCGCAGGTGGCGGGTGATCACCGCTTGCTCGATGTCGGCGTCCCCGATCTGGGCCGGGGCCGACAGTCGCAGCACCGTTCGGTCACCGGTGAACGCCGCGAGGGGGCGCATCGCCAGCGCCGCCAGGCGCCGGGTGGCCGCCACCTTGCGGGTGCGTAATCCATTGTGCGACAGCACCAGTCGCGCTGCCGCGGCAGGCTGCACCGGCACCAGGAAGCGGGGTGCCGCGCGGCGGGGGATCACTCGCCAGGCCTCGATCTCGCGCCACCCCTCGGGCACCGCGCCGAAGGCCAGGCGCATCGGGAACCGCGCCGGGGGGAACACGTGCTCGAGCTGAGCGCGGACGACGCGCATCCGCTCGTCCTCGGGGGTCGCCGTCCGGTGGTCTTGGCTGAGATCGATCTCGACCGGGATGGCGCGCTGGCCGTCGACGGTGCTCATCGAGGTCACCTTCCTCGTCCCGGGCGCGGCCCGGGCAGGGTGGGGGCGGTGTCGGATCGTGCCGTGCCGCCGGGACGAGCCGTGCTGGGACGAGGCGTGCGGGCCGATGCCTCGCGCAGCTCCGGTCGCATCACCAGCGCGGCGCTGCCCAGGGCCAGCACCAGGTGCACGCCGTCCACGCCGTAGAACAACAGGGTCACGCCGATCACCACCACGACGGTGTGCAGCAGCAGGGTCTCGGTGTCCGCGACCCGGCGGGTGGCCAACGCCAGGCCCCAGATGGTGGCCAGGAACAGGGCCAGGCCGATGAACCCGTGCGAGAACATCAGGTACCAGAAGTGCCCCTGGGTGCCGACCGAGACGTCCAGGGTGGCGCTCGGGCGGGGGGCGCCCCAGCCGAGCCAGGGTGAGTCCAGGGTGCGCTCGAACGACTCGCGGTACAGGCTCGCCCGGTCCTGGGTGGTCGAGGAGGTGCTGGTGCGTTCGGTGACCCGATCGAGGGCGCCGCTGGCCAACAGCCCCCCGGCCAGGACGACGAGCGTCGTCCCGATCTGCAGCACCCGGATCAGACTCATGCGCCGGATGGTCCGCAGCATCAGGTAACCGGCGGCGACGGCCACGCCGACGAAGATGCCCCGGTTCAAGGTGGCCAGCGCCGGGGGGATCGCCACCGCCACGCCCGCGGCGAGCAGCCACTGGGTGCGGCGTGAGGCCCGCACCGCCAGGGCGGCCACGATCGGCAGCAGCAGCACGAAGGTGTGTCCCCAGGCATTGGTGTAGGGGAACGGCGCCGAGGGGCGGATGAAGTCCGAGGTGGCTCCGTACGGGTGCTGCACCTCGGCGAACCGGGGGCTGAGCAGTTCGATCACGTAGTCGTTGGTGGCCAGCGAGGTCGGCGCGAGGGCGAGCATCGGGGTCCGCAGGCGAAAGTGCGGGAAGGCCATGCCCAGGTAGCCGCCGACGATGAGCCAGACGCCGAAGAACGACATCGCGGCCACCGCCCGCCGGCGGGGTAGGCGCTCGCGGGCGTTGTACAGGTAGACCACCAGCAGCGAGGCGCCGAGCAGGGCGCCCAGGCGTTGGGCGAAGCCGACGAGGCGTCCAGGGCTGTCGACCATGACGGACGAGGCACCCGCCCAGATCAGGAAGCTGACCCAGAGGAACCACAGCGGGGGCAACCGGATCGATCCTCGGAGCACCATCAGGAACAGGCACACCGCGCCGAGCAGCGGCAGGACCACCGGGGTCAGGCCGAGGACCCACCACACCGGATACAGCACGAACAGGGTGGCGAACGGCCAGGCCGGCAGCGCCCTGGCCCGCAACAACGGGGCCGCGAACGTCGGGCCAGCTACGGGCGGGACGCTCTGTCGGCCCGAGTCGGCGACCGGGTGACGCACCTGGGCAGTCTGACATTTGGCTACTCATAGATACAGAACAAACACCCGTTGTCACCAATTCTCTTCAGTTCGGTCGGGGTGCGGCCGAGCGTCACTGCGTGGACGCGCGCATCGACACCTCGCCAGGACCTGACTCTGCGACGGCCTCGGGGGACACCCTGAGTTGGCCGACCACGTTCGCGCCGGCCACCTCGTTCGGCTTCAGTGCCACGCAGACGCTGACCGTGTCGGACATTCTGGCGCGGGTGCGGGAACGTTGGCTGCTCGCCGCAACCTGCGTGGTGCTCGGCGTCGTCGGCTCGATCGGGTACACCCTCACCGCACCGACCTCCTACGTCGCCAGTGCCAGCGTGGTGGTGCAGCCGGTGATCGCCGAACAATTCGGCAGCGTCAACCTGTCGAGCGTGATCAACATGCTGACCGAGTCGCAGGTGGCCAGGTCCTCCGCCGTCGCGACCGCCGCGGGCGAGAAGCTGAACCTGTCGCCGGACGTCGTCCGGGACGCGCTGACCGTGGACTCGCCACAGGACACCCAGGTGCTCAACCTGCACTTCGCCGCCGGGACACCGGACGGCGCGGCAGCCGGCGCGCAGACCGTCGCCGAGAGCTACCTCGCCTACCGAGAGGGCTCGGCTCAGGCCGATGCCGACCGGCGGTTGGCCTCGATCACCGCGCAGATCGAGACCGTGACGCAGCGGATCGGGCAGGGCGGGCAGACCTCGGCCTATCAGGAGACGCTGCGCTCGCTGCTCACCGACCAGCGTGAGCTCACCTCGATCAAGGCCACCTCGGGCGGACGAGTGATCACGCGTGCGGTGCCGCCGACCGTCAAGAGTTCGCCGCGCCCGGTGGTCGACGTCGCGATCGGGCTGGCCGGCGGTCTGATCGCCGGCCTGATTCTCTCCGTGATGTTGCCGCGGCGTCGCTCGCGCGACAGTGCCGTCGTCCGTGATCGGCGGATGCCGGTGAACCCGCCCGCGCCGCTCCCCGTGGCCTGGGCGCCGATGCCCGAGTCCCAGCCCGACGCGCAGCCCGACGCGAAGTCCGACGCGAAGCCGGACGCTCTCACCGAGCCGGCGACGCCGGTCTCGCGGGGCTCGGGGGCACCGGGCGGCCGGGATCAGGACGGTGACGAGAAGCCGTCCGCCGAGCACCCTGCCGCCGAGAAGGACGTCGCGACGGACACCGACACGTCCACCGACGCCGACGTCGAGGCCGAGGCCGAGGACGCCGACGCCGAGGTAGACGCCGACGCCGAGGATTCGCCCGAGGACGCCGAGGTGACGGCCGAGAAGTCTGCGGATGCCGATGCCGACGCCGACGCCGACGCCGATGCCGACGCCGAGGCCGAGCTGGACGACGAGCCGTCCGCCGAGTCCGCCGCGAGTGACCCCTCCCGCCCGGGCGAGACGCCGTCCGGTTCCTCGGCCACGCCGGGGCCGGCGCCCACCCGGCCCGCTCCGCCCCCCACCGAGCGCCCGGCCACACCCGGGCAGGTGCCGGGGTCACGGGGGCCCGTGAAGGGCATCCCGACCGCTCCGGTTCCGTCCCCGTCGCCGCAACCCGCCAGGGGCTTCGGGGTGTCGGCCAACGGCAGCCACCGCAACCCGGCGACGGCGGCGCCGACGCCGGGCACGGGCACCTCGCCCTACCCCTCGCGTCGCTCGATCCGGCCGCAGGCCGGCCCGCCCCTGCCGGCACCGACCAAGCCCTGGTACGAGTCCTGAGGCCGGCTCGATCCGACGGCGCGGACCACGGTCGGCGTCCGCCGGACCCGCTACTCGATCCCGGCTGATTGGGCCACTGTCGGTACCGCGGGTTAGAACTACTGCATGACGCTCACCGGCCTGCTCGACGCCGTCCGTCCCGACCCGGGGCTCGGCCAGGTGCTGGAGGCTGCTCGGGCAGGTGGCGTCGGTCAGCTCGACATCGTCGCCCCACCAGGCGCCCGGGCACTGGTCCTGGCCGCCCTCGCCCAACCGGATGGTGGCGATCGTCCGGTCCTCGTGGTCACCGCGACCGGGCGCGAGGCCGAGGACATCGCTGCTGCGGTGCGCTGTTACCTGCCGCCGGACGCCGTCGCCGAGCTCCCCGCGTGGGAGACGTTGCCCCACGAGCGGCTCAGCCCGCGCTCGGACACGGTGGGACGCCGGCTGGCCGTGTTCCGCCGGCTGGCCCACCCGGCTCCGGTGCAGGACGGCGAGGTCGGCCCGGCCGGGCCGATCCAGGTTCTGGTTGCCCCGATCCGGGCGGTGCTGCAGCCGGTGATCGCCGGGCTCGGTGACCTCGAGCCGATCGCCATGCGCCCGGGCGACGAGCGGGCTCTGGACGATGTCGTCGAGGCGCTGGCCGCGGCTGCCTACACGCGGACCGACATGGTCGAGCGGCGGGGGGAGTTCGCTGTCCGGGGCGGCATCCTCGACGTCTTCCCACCCACCGAGGACCATCCGCTGCGGGTGGAGTTCTGGGGCGACACCGTCGAGGAGGTGCGCTGGTTCTCGGTGGCCGATCAGCGCTCGCTCGAGGTCGCGCCGTCCGGGGTGTGGGCGCCGCCCTGCCGCGAGATCCTGCTCACCGAGACGGTCAAGGCGCGGGCCGCTGCGGCCGCCGAGCGGTTGCCCGGGGTGGCCGACCTGCTCGCCAAGCTCGCCGAGGGCATCGCCGCCGAGGGCATGGAGTCGCTGGCGCCGGTACTGGTCGAGCGGATGGAGCCGCTGCTCGACCTGCTGCCCAAGCACACCCACGTCGTCCTG
This sequence comes from Kineosporiaceae bacterium, assembly GCA_016713225.1. Taxonomy (NCBI): domain Bacteria; kingdom Bacillati; phylum Actinomycetota; class Actinomycetes; order Kineosporiales; family Kineosporiaceae; species Kineosporiaceae bacterium. Next base: position 39,743 of record JADJPO010000007.1, on the reverse strand, counting down.
ATCGACCCCGAGAAGGTACGGCGACGCGCTCACGACCTGGTGGCCACCAGCGAGGAGTTCCTGGCCGCCTCGTGGGCCAACGCCTCGGCGGGCAACGCCATCCCGGTCGATCTGCGTGACCTCGGGGCCGGGCTGGACGGCGAGCTCGGCGCCGTCGATCTCGCGGCGGGTAGCTACGCGACGCTGGCACAGGTGCGGGGGCACGCCCTCGACTCCGGCATCCCGTGGTGGTCGCTGACCTCGTTGGCGCGCGATGCCGAGCTGGACGAGATCGCCGAGCGCACCCGATCGGGCGAAGCGAGGGAGCCGGCCGAGCCGAGCTCGTTCGAGGACCTCGCCGAGGTCGTCACGATCGGGGCTCGTGAGGTGGTGGGCTACCGCGGTGAGGTCGAGCGGGCGCTGGCCGATCTGCGGGCGCTGGTGCACGACGGGTGGTCGGTGGTGGCCACGACCGAGGGGGCGGGGCCGGCCAAACGGCTGGTCGAGGTGCTCTCGGGCGCCGACGTCCCGGCTCGGTTGGTGGCCTCGCTGGACGGCGCGCCGGCGGCGTCCGTGGTGCAGGTGACCACGGCGGCGATCGAGCACGGGTTCATCGCCGACGAGCTGAAACTGGCCCTGCTCACCGAGACCGACATCTCCGGAACCCGTTCTGCCACCAAGGACATGCGCCGGTTGCCGAGCCGGCGCCGGGCGATCGTCGACCCGCTGCAGCTGCGGCCCGGCGACTTCGTCGTGCACGAACAGCACGGCGTGGGCAAGTACGTGGAGATGATCCAGCGCAGCATCGGCGGGGCGACCCGTGAGTACCTGGTGATCGAGTACGCGCCCGGTAAGCGGGGCCAGCCGGGTGACCGGTTGTTCGTGCCGAGCGATTCCCTCGACCAGGTGACGCGGTACGTCGGGGGTGAGGCGCCGCAGCTCAACAAGATGGGCGGCGGCGACTGGGCCAAGACCAAGGGCCGGGCGCGCAAGGCGGTACGCCAGATCGCCGGGGAACTGATCCAGCTGTACTCCGCGCGGATGGCCTCCAGCGGGCACGCGTTCGCCTCGGACACCCCGTGGCAACGCGAACTCGAGGACGCCTTCGCCTACGTCGAGACCCCCGATCAGCTCTCCTCGATCGACGAGGTCAAGTCCGACATGGAGAAGCCGATCCCGATGGACCGGCTGATCTGCGGCGACGTCGGGTACGGCAAGACCGAGATCGCGGTGCGGGCGGCGTTCAAGGCGGTGCAGGACGGCAAGCAGGTCGCCGTGTTGGTGCCGACAACGCTGCTGGTGCAGCAGCACTATGAGACCTTCACCGAGCGGTACGCCAACTTCCCGGTGCGGTTGCGGGCGCTGTCGCGGTTCCAGTCCGAGTCGCATTCCAAGGCCACGCTCGACGGGCTGGCCGACGGGTCGGTCGACATCGTGATCGGCACCCACCGGCTGTTGTCGGCGGGGGTGAAGTTCGCCGACCTCGGCCTGGTGATCGTCGACGAGGAGCAGCGGTTCGGCGTCGAGCACAAGGAGAAGCTGAAGCAGCTGCGCACGAACGTCGACGTGCTGGCGATGTCGGCCACGCCGATTCCGCGCACCCTCGAGATGGCGGTCACCGGCATCCGGGAGATGTCGACCCTGGCCACGCCGCCCGAGGAGCGCCATCCGGTCCTGACCTTCGTCGGCCCCTATGAGGAGAAGCAGATCGCGGCGGCGGTCCGGCGAGAGCTGCTGCGTGAGGGCCAGGTCTTCTACGTGCACAACAAGGTCGAGTCGATCGAGCGGGCGGCAGCGCGGTTGCGTGAACTGGTACCCGAGGCGCGCATCGCCACCGCTCACGGCAAGATGGGCGAGCACCGGCTCGAAGAGGTGATCGTCGACTTCTGGGAGAAGCGGTTCGACGTGCTGGTGTGCACCACCATCGTCGAGACGGGGCTGGACATCTCGAATGCCAACACACTGGTTCTGGAGCGGGCGGATGTGTTGGGGCTCAGTCAGTTACACCAGCTGCGCGGTCGCGTCGGGCGTGGCCGGGAGCGGGCGTACGCCTACTTCCTGTACCCGCCGGAGCGGCCGTTGACCGAGACCGCGCACGACCGGCTGGCGACCATCGCCGCGCACACCGATCTGGGTGCCGGCATGCAGGTGGCCATGAAGGACCTCGAGATCCGCGGCGCCGGGAACCTGCTGGGCGGGGAGCAGTCCGGGCACATCGCCGGGGTCGGGTTCGACCTGTACGTGCGCATGGTCGGTGAGGCGGTGGCCGAGTTCCGCGGTGAGGGTGAGGGCGAGCAGACCGCCGAGATGAAGGTCGAGTTGCCGGTCGATGCGCATCTGCCGCATGAGTATGTGCCGGGGGAGCGGTTGCGCCTCGAGGCCTACCGCAAGATCGCCGAGGTGGTCACCGACCAGGCCCTGGACGCCGTCCGCGCCGAACTCGTCGACCGGTACGGTGCCCTGCCGCCACCGGCCGAGCGGTTGTTGGATGTCGCCCGGTTCCGGCTGTTGGCCCGTCGCGCCGGCCTGACGGACGTGGGCCTGCAGGGCAACCAGGTGCGCTTCGGGCCGGTGGAGTTGCCCGACTCGGGCCAGATGCGCCTGAAGCGGCTCTACCCCGGTTCGCTGATCAAGCCGGCCACGTCGGCCATCCTGGTGCCGCGCCCGATGACCGCCAGGGTCGGCGGGCAGGGGCTGCGGGATGTCCCACTGCTGGATTGGGCCGCCGACCTGATTCGCGCGGTCCTGTTGGATTCGGTCGCCGCAGCGGCCTCCGTGGCCGCGGCCGGTCGCTGAACGGGTAGGCGCCGATCCGCGTCAGTCCGGTGAATCTGCGTCAGTCCAGGTCGAGGACGGCGACGGCCGGCTCGTGCAGGCTGCCGAACCAGACCCGCCCGTCGTGTTCGCGCACACCGGTCGCCATGTGGAACTGCGACGTGGAACCCGGATCGTCGACCCGGACATCGTGGATCAGCCGGCCGTCGTTGTCGTAGGCCTGCACCCGGATGGTCCGCTTCGGCGCCGGCTGCAGACGATCAGGGATCCGGGTTGCCGCCCGCCGCAGCCACAACGGGCCGCGCTGCAGCCCCTCGACCAGGCCGTCGAGCGGGCTGGCGATCGTGACCCAGATCAAGCCGTCGCTGCCCCGGGCGATGTTGTCGGGGTAGCCCGGCAGGTCGGCGACCAGCAGGTCGTCCGTGCCGGCTCGGGCACCCGTGAGCCAAGAGCGGGACACCACCCGAGTTGCGGTCTGGGCGACGGCGACGAACGACTCGTCGGCGGCGAGAGCCACCCCGTTGGCGAAGGCCAGCCCGCCGAGCAGTACCTCGACCTCGCCGCCCGGCCCGCGCCGCAGCAGCCGGCCGGTGCGGGTCAGCTCGAGGATCTCGGCTTTCCAGTGGTCGATGCCGTGCACGGTCGAGGAGTCCGAGACGTAGGCCGTACCGTCCGCCGCGACCGCCGCGTTGTTGCAGAACACCATCGGCCGGTCGTCGACGGCGTCCATGACAGCCTCCACGCCACCCGTCTCCGGGTCGATCAGCAACAAGCCGCGGCGGGCGTCGCAGATCAACAGACGCCCCTCGGGCAGATACTCGATGCCCAGCGGCCGCCCCCCGGTGTGGGCCACGGTGTCGACCCGGCGCCCGTCGTGTGCGATCCGGTGGATGGCCCCGTCCTCGGTGCCGGTGAACACCATCCCCTCGTCCGGGCCGGCGAGGGCGACCGCCACGTCTTCGGCCCCGAATCCAGGTACCGGGATCACGCGAAACGTCATGCCCCATGGTGGGCCCCGGGGTGTTGTTCGGTCATCAGACGCGCGTGTCGGGACGGGGGCCATCATCGATCCTCCAGTGGCTCGGACGGCTCCGGTGATGGTTCGGGCGACTCTGGTGATGGCTCGGACGACTCCCGTGGCCGGTGCGACCCGGGTGTCCGCCGCGAATCGGCCGTCGGGCCAGACTCGGGAGCCGAGCGCCACTCTGGGTGGGGGCGCCACTCGGGTGAGCGGGGTTCGTCGTCGTCGGACTGCCCGGTGGCCCAGTCGGCGCGTGAACCGGTGTCGAGGTCGAGGGTGAGTTGTTCGCCGAGGTGTCGGGCGAGCTGGTGGGCGGTGTGTTCGTCGTCGTGCAGGGTGTTGCGGACGGGTTGTTGGTGGGGGTCGATCCAGGCGGGTGGGATGACCCAGGGCGCCCCGTTGATCATCTGGATGGTCCAGATGCCGACGTGGACGGCGGTGTGGTCCCGGTTGCAGACCAGGGCCATCTTGTCGACGTCGGTCAGTCCGCCGTCAGCCCAGGGGGTGACGTGGTGGACGTCGCACCAGTCCGCAGGCGCGGTGCAGCCGGGGATGATGCATCCCCGGTCTCGGGCGAACACCGCCCGGCGTTGGGCGGGGGTGGCCAGGCGTTGGGCTCGGCCTTGGGCGAGGACGGCTCCGCCGCTGTCGAGGAGGGTGGGGGAGATCAGGGCGGTGCAGAGGTTCTGGGCCAGGACGTGGCGGGGTAGGGGTCCGCCGCCGGGGCCGAGGTCGCTGCCGAGGCCGGCGCCGGGGGTGGGTGTGGGTCGGAGGGCGGCGGTGAGTTGGTCGAGGGTGGCGATCAGCGAGATGTGCACGCCGGTGGAGGGCGGTGGGGTGGGCGCGCGCCGAGTGGTGGGCACGGGCCGGGTGGTGGGTGCGGCGGCCTGCGGGGTGATGGCCCGGCTGGCGGACGGCGCTGAGCCGCCGCCATCCACGCTGGCACCGCCACAGCCAGCAGCAGTGCCGCCAGCAGCCTTGCCGCTGCCACTCTTGGTGCCGCTGCCAGTGTCGGTGCCGCTGGTGGCGGTGTCCGTCGGGGTGGAGGTGGCGCTGGGGGCTGGGTCGGCGGGTGGTCCCTCGTCGGTGTCGGGGTCGCTGCCGCGGTGCAGCGCCAGGTGCGCCAGGTGGGTCAAGGCGTCGGCGCGGCGTTGCGCGGCGGTCCTTGGGTCACGCAGCGGCAGTTCACCCTGGACCTGCCCGTCCCCACCAGCCTCAGCGTCCGCCTCGGTGTCGGTGGTCGTGCTGACCTTGGTGGGTTTGCTCAACGCGTGGATCACGTTCCGGACGATCAACCCGTCCGCGGGCGAGAGCGCGAACCGGCCGATGAGCATCCCGTTGCTGTCGGTGCCCAGGTGCAGGTACCGCTTCTCGTGGGCTTTCGGGTCGAAGCCCTGGTCGGGGTTCAACGCCTCTTCGAGTTGGGTACACAGCCGCCGAAACACGTGTGGGGCGTGCTTGCGGGCCATCTCGGCCAGGAACTCGTCCACCCGCTGGACCCCGGAGATCCCGTCCGGGTCGATGTGGGTGAGCACGTCCTTGTCGATGCGCCCCAGGCACCCGGTGGCATGGTCGACATGACGACGCGAGATGTCCCCGGCCGCCAGCGCCGCACCGACTTCGGGTAACCCCAACGTGGCGGCGCCGTCCGGACCCAAGCCGTCGTGTCCGGTGTCGACGCCGACCCCGGCGCCGTCCTGGTCCAGGGCACGGGCGGCGGCGACGTCGCGGGCCGCGGTGCCGGGATCGATGCGCAGCGCATGGACCAGGAACGTGGCGGCGACCTTGCCGGGTGCGCAGGTCGGCATCGCTTCCGGCCGGTCATCCACCGCCCGCACCAGGTGCAGTACCGCGGCCTCGACCTGGTTGGCGACCCGGTGGGCCGCGATGAGCGCGTCGCGCAGCTCGCCGTCCGACAGCGTCAGGGTGGGCGCGGTCTGCAACAACCGGAGCTGAGCCGAGACCGCATCCAACACCGTGGCGACCGGCGATGCACTCATCCCGATGGTGTCGGCCTCGTCGTCCGGGAGACCGGGCAGGCCACTGTTCCCGACGGCGGCGTCCTCGCCGTCCGGGGTGGGTGTCTGCTCCGGTTCCATGAATCGGACACTACGGGCGACCACCGACAACCAAGCTGGCTCGGTAGGCGATGAAAACCATTGCAGCAGAACGACTTTTGTGCAACGGGTCACTTTGCGCTGAATCCATCGAACGGAAACGTCGACCCCTCCCAAACCTCGCGACGACGGCGACATTCCGAGGCGTGCCACGAGCCGGCGCCGCCACGTGTGAACGACTCCGAGCCATTCCGGCGGTAGCGACCTGATAGAGAAGGCGTATGAGTGAGACCAGAACACGCCTGCGCGAGCTCGGGTTCACCCTGGGCTCCCTGCCCACCGGGCACTGGAACGCGATCACGGATGTGCCCGGCGTCGGGGTCGGCCACGCCACCGTGATCACCGACCAGCCCGCGACCCTGCGCACCGGGGTCACGGTGATCATGCCCCGTCCGGCGGTCGAGCTCAGCGACCTCGCCTACGGCGGGCTGTCCTCGTTCAACGGCAACGGTGAGCTCACCGGCTCGCACTGGCTGTCCGAATCCGGCCTCGTCGCCGGGCCGATCGCGATCACCAACACCGACCAGGTCGGCCTGGTGCGCGACGAACTCGTCGCGTACGAGGTGGCGCGCACTCCCGAGATCGACTGGTGCCTGCCCCTGGTCGGTGAGACCTGGGACGGCACCCTGAACGACATCCACGCCCGGGGGCTGCGTGCCGAGCACGTACACCAAGCCCTGGACGCCGCCGCTGCGTCGTCCGGTCGTGGCCCGGTCGCCGAGGGCAACGTGGGCGGCGGCACCGGCATGATCTGCCACGGGTTCAAGGGCGGCATCGGCACCTCGTCCCGACTGGTTGCCACCGCCGACGAGCAGTACACCGTCGGCGTGCTGGTGCAGGCCAACTACGGCCATCGTGAGCTGCTGTCCCTCGGCGGACGCGCCGTCGGCCGTGCGATCGACCACACCGTGGTGCCGCTGCCCCCCGACGACACCCCGGCGGCCTCCGGCGACACCGGGTCGATCATCGTCGTCGTGGCCACCGACGCTCCCCTTGTCGCCGATCAGTGCACCCGCCTCGCTCGCCGGGCCACGGTGGGCCTGTCCCGAGTGGGGGGTTTCGGCAGCGACTCCAGCGGCGACATCTTCCTGGCGTTCGCCACCGGCAACCGGGTCCCGGCCACCGCCACGGGGCCACTCGACGTCCGGACCCTGCCGCACGAGGCGATGACGCCGCTGTTCCGAGGCGTGGCCGAGGCGACCGAGGAGGCCATCTGGAATGCGCTCTGTGCGGCGCAGACGATGACCGGATTCCGCGGCGCGACCGTGCACGCGATCCCGCTCGACCGTCTGGCCGCGCTGCGCTGACGACCGACCTGGCTGGTCATGCTCCGCTGGTGTCGCCGAATCAGACCCTGCCAGGGCGTGGATGCGTCAGCCGCGGAGCATGAACGGGCACGCGCGGAGCATGAGCAGGTTGGGGGGTGGCCTCACGCAACGGGGTGGGGACGGCGCTAGCATTCCCGGTGAGCTGCGCGCGCAGCGGCTGACGCACGAAGGGATCGTCGTGACCTCCACTCGTTCTGCCCGGATCGCCCGCCGGATCGCCCTGGCCACCCTCGCGGTGGGCCTGACGGTGACCGGCACCGGTTGCTCGTCCCAGGCGGGGGCAGCCGCGGTGATCGACGGACGGCGGATCCCGGTGGGCGACGTGCAGCAGGCCACGACGGACATCGCCGCCTTCACCGGCCAGGACGTCGCGCCGTCCCAGGTGCTGTTCTTCCTGCTGCTCGGCCCTCGGCTGGTCAATGCCGCCGCCGCCAACGGGGTGGGTGTCTCCGAGGCCCAGGCCCGACAGGAGCTCGCCACCAAGGTGGCCGACCCGAGTGAGTCTGCTGTGGCGGCCATTCGGGCCAACGACTCGCTACAGGCGCTGAACACCCTGGGTGAGGACAAGGCCAAGCCCACGCTCGATGCCATCGTGGCCGACCTGAAGAAGGCCGACATCGCCGTCAGCCCGCGGTACGGCCAGTTCGACCGGGACAAGGTCGCGATCGTGCCGGCCGTCCCGAACTGGCTGGTCGCCGACACGACGAAGCAGGCGGCGTCCTGACGTACGAGGTGAGCGGCACGGGCCGCATCGTCCTGATCGTCGTCAGCCCACGTAGCGCACCCGGGCTGCTGGCCTGGCCGGCCTGGCAGGCGTTGCAGGCAGCGGACGGCGTGTTCGCCGCCAACCCCGACCCGGCATGGCTCGACGCCCTCGCCGAGGCCGGCATCGACGTGATCGACCTGGCCGAGGTCGAGGTCGGCGAGCGCGCTGCCCGGTTACTGTCCACGGCCTCACCCGGAACCCGCGCGACGACCGTGAGCATCGTGACATCGACCACGTCAAACGAGGCTGCGCCTGGTCAGGCGGTGTGGTTCGGGTCGGCGGACGGCGACCCCGGCCTGACCGACGCGCTGGCGGTTCACCTGTCGCAGCTGGCGGTGGCCGCCCAGCCCCCCGAGCTCGAGGTGATCGTCGGCTCGCACGACGTCCCCGGCGCGCGCCTGCTCGACCTGGTGGCCGTGATGGACCGGTTGCGCTCGCCGGGCGGGTGCCCCTGGGATGCCGAGCAGACCCACGAGAGCCTGCTGCCCTATCTGCTGGAGGAGACGCACGAGGTCATCGAGGCCGTCGAGCGTCCGGACGACGACCCGCAGCGACGCGCCCACCTGGTCGAGGAACTCGGAGACCTGTTGCTGCAGGTCATGTTTCACGCCCGCGTCGGCGAGGAGCGGCCCGAGGATCCGTTCGACATCGACGAGGTGGCGGCCGGCATCGTCGAGAAACTCGTGCGCCGCCACCCCCATGTCTTCGCCGATGTGGACGTCGAGAACGCCGACGAGGTGATGGCCAACTGGGAACAGATCAAGGCGGCGGAGAAGCAGCGTGAGGGCCTCTTCGACGGTATTCCAGCGAGCCTGCCGGCGCTCGCCCGGGCGCAGAAGATGCTCGGTCGGCTCGGCGATGCCGATGCGTTGCTCGACGACAGGGTGACCGATCCGCTCGCGCGGGCGCTGCTGGACGCCGTCCAGCGGGCTCGGCGCAGCGGCCTGGACGCCGAGGCGAGCCTGCGTACGGCCCTGAACCGCCTCGCCTGATCGAGTCTGATCGAGGCCGATCTCGTCGTCGAACCTGGGACTGTCGTCGGAAGGCCGCCGGTGCCTGCGTCGATAGGGTGAACACAGTCGCGAAGCGACCACCCTTTGCGCCATCCGTACCGCCCGACAGCCCAAGGAGACCATCCGTGGCAAGCATCGAAGCCGTAGGCGCCCGCGAGATCCTCGACTCGCGTGGCAACCCCACCGTCGAGGTCGAGGTCGCACTGGACGACGGCACCATCGCCCGTGCCGCGGTTCCCTCGGGTGCCTCGACAGGTGCCTTCGAGGCCGTCGAACGTCGTGACGGCGACAAGAACCGTTACGGCGGCAAGGGTGTCGAGCAGGCCGTGACCGCGGTCATGGACCAGCTGGCCCCCGAGCTGCTCGGCTTCGACGCCGCCGACCAGCGCATGATCGACCAGGCGATGCTCGACCTGGACGGCACCGACAACAAGGGCTCGATCGGCGCCAACGCGATCCTCGGCGTCTCGCTCGCCGTGGCCAAGGCCGCCGCCGACTCGGCCAACCTGCCGCTGTTCCGCTACCTCGGTGGCCCGAACGCGCACATCCTGCCGGTGCCGATGATGAACATCCTCAACGGTGGCGCTCACGCCGATGGTGGCGTGGACATCCAGGAGTTCATGGTCGCCCCGATCGGCGCCGCCAGCTTCCGTGAGGCGCTGCGCTGGGGCGCCGAGGTCTACCACTCGCTGAAGTCGGTGCTCAAGGGCAAGGGCTACGCGACCGGGCTGGGCGACGAGGGTGGCTTCGCGCCGTCCCTGCCGACCAACCGTGAGGCGCTCGACCTGATCGCCGTCGCCATCGAGGCGGCCGGGTTCTCGCTCGGCAAGGACGTCGCGCTCGCCCTGGACGTCGCCTCGACCGAGTTCTTCAAGGACGGTTCCTACTCGTTCGAGGGTGCGCAGAAGTCGGCCGCCCAGATGACCGAGTACTACACCTCGCTGGTGGATGCGTTCCCGATCGTCTCGATCGAGGACCCGCTGGCCGAGGACGACTGGGAGGGCTGGGTGGCGATCACCACGGCCCTCGGCTCGCGGACCCAGCTGGTCGGTGACGACCTGTTCGTGACCAACCCGGCTCGGTTGCGCAAGGGCATCGAGCTCGGCGCCGCCAACTCGATGCTGGTCAAGGTGAACCAGATCGGCTCGCTCACCGAGACCCTGGACGCGGTCGCCCTGGCCCACCGCAGCGGCTACAGCTGCATGATGAGCCACCGCTCCGGCGAGACCGAGGACACCACCATCGCCGACCTGGCCGTCGCCACCGACTGTGGCCAGATCAAGACCGGTGCCCCGGCCCGCAGCGAGCGCGTCGCCAAGTACAACCAGCTGCTGCGCATCGAGGAGGAGCTGGACGACGCCGCGGTGTACGCGGGCGCCGGCGCCTTCCCGCGGTACGCCGCGAAGTAGGTTCGGTCACTGCTCGACGTCGGAGGGCGTCGTCACCCGTTGGGTGGCGGCGCCCTCCGCTGTCGTGATCACCCCACGGGGTCACGATCACCCCTGAGCCATGATCACCCCAGCATCATGATCGCCTACCGCACCATGATCACCGTTAGATCGCAGTTTGCACCGGCTCACCCGGAGCAAACTGCGAGCTAACAGTGATCTTGGTGCTGCGGGTGGGGTGAGGGGCGGGGTGAAGGGCGAGGGGTGGGGCGAAGGGTGAGGGGCGGGGTGAAGGGCTAGGGGTGGGGTCAGGGGTGGGGGGTCGCCAGACCCCGAGGTGAGGGTGGGCGGGGCGCAGGACGGCGAGGCGAACATGTCGTGATCACAAGTCGGACGAAATCACCCCACACGTAACATCTGAAACACCAGCCTCATGCGACACGCCTGCATCGGGCCGCTCCCTCCGTGATTCGCGGGTCGTGACGTGCGATGGTCGATTCACGCCTGGCCGCCTGCGACTCGCCGTGATCGATCACAAGCTCCAGGTAGTCGTGCGATGCCACGGAGGGAGGCTGTGATGACGACGCGTCGTCCCGCGGCACCTCGTGGCCGGACCAGCACCTCGTCCAGCTCGACGAGCACTCGCCGGCCGACGGCACCGGCGCCGCGCTCGTCGGCCACGCCTTCTGCCGGCGGCGGGGGTGCGAAGACCACCGGCTCGTCCGCATCACCGGCTCAACCCGCGCGTCGTCGCCCCGCCCCGGCGCGCTCGGGGGCACCGGGTGGGTCGAGCCGGCCGTCCAGCAGCCCGTCCAGCAAGGCATCGGCGCGTCCGGCGTCCCGGCCGGCCTCGCGCTCTGCAGCCGGGGCTGCCCGCACCGCGCGCACGACGCGACCGGCGAACAACCGCCCCCCGGTGATCCGGCCGATGACCGCCTTCGCCGGCGTCGTGGTGGTGTTGATCCTGCTCATCGCGCCGTATGTGCGGCCGTGGGTGAGTCAGCGGTCGCAGATCTCTGCCGCGCAGGACGAGATGGCGACCCTGCAACGCGACGTCGAACAGCTCACCGCCGAGCGAGCGCGGTGGAAGGATCCGGCCTACGTCGCCACGCAGGCCCGAGCCCGGCTGAACTACGTCAAGCCGGGGGAGATCGCGTACTCGCTGGTCGACGACACGGTGACCGATGCCTCCGCCGACCCGCGCCTGGCCGAGGTGGCGGTACCGCATCAGGACGCGGCGAGAGCCTGGTACGACACCCTGTGGGGCTCGGTGACAACGGCCGGTGATCCGACCACGCGCCAGCCTGCCCAGCCCTGAGGCCGCTGCCGGCACTGCCCTCCCGTAGTCTCGCCGACGTGAATCCGCCCACCGATGAGGACCTGCGCGCCGTCGAAGCCCAACTCGGCCGGACCCCTCGCGGGGTGGTGGAGGTGGCCCATCGCTGCGGCTGCGGCCTGCCGGACGTCGTCCGCACCGCACCCCGGCTGGACGACGGCAGCCCGTTCCCGACGTCGTTCTACCTGACCTGCCCCCGGGCGGCATCGGCGGTCGGCACGTTGGAGGCGGACGGTCTGATGCGCCGGATGTCGCAGCGGCTGGCCGAGGACGACGAGCTGGCCGTGGCCTACCGGCGAGCTCACCAGGACTACCTGACCCGACGAGCCGAACTCGGCGAGGTACCCGAGATCGACGGGGTCTCGGCCGGGGGCATGCCCGACCGGGTCAAGTGCCTGCACGTGCTGCTGGCGCACGCGCTGGCTGCCGGGCCGGGGGTCAACCCGCTCGGCGACGAGACCCGCGAGACGCTGGATGCGTGGTGGGCCGACGGCCCCTGCGTCGCCGTCGGCGATGCACTCCGTGGCGAGGCGGCCCGATGAGCGGCGGAGGCGTCCGGCGGGTGGCGGCGATCGATTGCGGCACCAACTCGTTGCGGTTGCTGATCGCTGATGTCGACCCGGCCACGCAGCACCTGCGCGACGTCCACCGGCGCATGGAGATCGTGCGGCTCGGGCAGGGGGTGGACGCCACCGGGCGCTTCGATCCGGCCGCGCTGCAGCGGGCGTTGAGCCTGACCGCCGAGTACGCGCAATCCTGCCGGGACGCCGACGTGAGCGCGATCCGGTTCGTCGCGACCTCGGCCAGCCGGGACGCCGCCGACGCGCACGTGTTCATCGACGGCGTCCGCGAGCTGCTCGGCGTGGAGCCCGAGGTGATCACCGGGGCCGAGGAGGCCGCGCTGTCGTTCCTGGGCGCCACCCGCGGGCTGGAGGCGATCGCGGTGCCGGCCGAAGAGCGGCTGCCCGTGCTCGTGGTGGACATCGGAGGGGGATCCACCGAGGTGGTCCTGGGCGAGATCGGTGTTCCGGGATCGCCGACCGCGGCAGCGCCGTTGGCCTCGCGGTCGGTGGACGTCGGCTGCGTGCGGCTGTTCGAACGGCACGGCGGCGACCTCGCGGCGATCCGCGCCGATCTCGAGGCAGCCCTGGACGACGTCGCGCGCGTCGTCCCGCTGCACCGGGCCCGGGCTCTGGTGGGCCTGGCGGGATCGGTGACCACCCTGACCGCGCACGCCCTGCGGCTGCCGCGCTACGAGCCGGAACGGATTCACGGTGCGGTGCTGCCCGTGGCCACGGTGACCGCGGCCTGCGACGACATGGCCGCGCTGACCAGTGATCAGCGGCGCGCGCTGCCCTACCTGCACCCGGGCCGGGTGGACGTGATCGTGGCCGGTGCACTGATCTGGCGTGGGGTGCTCGACCGGGTCGCGGCGGCCGCCGGGGTGCAGCAGGTGGTGACCAGCGAGCACGACATTCTCGACGGGATCGCCTGGTCGGCGGCCGAGTCGGCGTGACGGGGGGCCGTGAGGGCTGCGGTAGCGTGCAGCGGGTCGCAGGGTCAGGTCGTGCAGGGTCGTTGTCGGGAGGGCATACGTGGGATCGCGCAGGCCATCTCGTCGGGCTCCGCAGGCTCGTCGGGCTCGTCGGGTGTGGACGACGATGCTGCCCGTGGCGCTGATCGTGCCCGCACTGTCCGGGTGCTTCGCCGTTCAGCAGGAATCGGGTCCGGCGCTCTCGGTCCCCTCCGTCGGGGTGTCGGTGATCGCGGTCACCTCGACCTCGACGGCCCGTGCCACGCCGTCCCGTGCTGCGGGTGCCCCGTCGGTCTCGTCGGGGGCGTCGGCACCTGCCACCGCCCTGGCGGCGGTGTCACCGCAGCCCGGGGTGTCGCCGTCCGGGGTGGCACTACGCCCGCCGACCCTGCCGAAACTGAAGGGCTACAGCTACTCCAAGGCCCCCGCGTCGGTGGTGGCGGCCTTCCTGGCGGCACGTCCGCAACCGGCCGGCGTGCTCGGGCCGCCCACCGTGGTGTCGGTGTCTCAGGGTGAGGACGCCATCGGTTCGATTGCCGCCCGGGCGCTGGACGCGGCCCACGCCGGGGACACCACGGTCGAGAACTCGCTGGTCGCCAGTCTGGTCGCGGGTTTGCCGAAGAGCGGCTACACGGTGCGGACGCAGAAGCTGACCGGGGGCCGCGTGACGGTGGCGACCCGCAAGGGCTCGACGATCCTGACCTGGTACCACCGTGGTGTGGTGCTGCAGTTGGTCAGCTCGGTCTCGGCCGAGGCGCCTCTGGGCTATGCGAAGGCTTACCTCGCCCGCTGAGCGCGTCGGGGCTACCGTCGTTCCGTGACCAGTGCGACGCTGTGGCCATGGCCGAGCTGCACGGTGACAACACAGCGCGCGTGACGCGTGGCAGAACAGTTGGCATCACGGAGTTGGCGCTGCGTGATGCGCATCAGTCCCTGATGGCGACCCGGATGGCCCTCGAGGACATGGTGGGGGCCTGCGCCGACATCGACGCCGCAGGGTACTGGAGCGTGGAGTGCTGGGGCGGGGCGACGTTCGACGCGTGCATCCGCTTCCTCAACGAGGATCCGTGGCAGCGGTTGCGCACTTTCCGCGAGTTGCTGCCGAACAGTCGCCTGCAGATGCTGCTGCGCGGCCAGAACCTGCTCGGCTACCGCCACTACGGCGACGACGTGGTCGACCGGTTCGTCGAGGCGGCAGCCGAGAACGGCATGGACGTGTTCCGGGTGTTCGACGCGCTCAACGACGTCCGCAATGTCGAGCGATCGATCGCCGCCGTCAAGCGGGCCGGCAAGCATGCGCAGGGCACGATCTGCTACACCGTCTCGCCGCTGCACACCGTCGAGGGGTACGTCGAGCTGGCCCGCAACCTGGCCGACCTGGGCTGTGACTCGTTGGCGCTGAAGGACATGGCGGCCTTGCTGAAGCCGCAGCCGGCGTTCGACATCGTGACCGCGATCAAGCAGGCGTTGCCCGGTATGCAGGTCAACGTGCACTGCCACGCCACGACCGGGGTCACCCTGGTCTCGCTGATGAAGGCCATCGAGGCCGGCGCCGATGTGGTCGACACCGCGATCTCGTCGATGAGCCTGGGGCCGGGGCACAACCCGACCGAGTCGATGGTCGAGATGCTCGAGGGCACAGGGTTCGTGGCCGACCTCGACAAGGTGTTGTTGGGGCGGGTCAAGGAACACTTCGCCGCGGTCAAGCCGCGCTACGCCCAGTTCATGAGTTCGTTCTCGGTCGAGACCGACATCTTCGACAGCCAGATCCCCGGCGGCATGATCTCGAACATGGAGTCCCAGCTGAAGCAGCAGGGCGCCGGGGACAAGCTGGCCGAGGTGCTCGCCGAGGTGCCCCGGGTGCGCAAGGCGGCCGGCTACCCACCGTTGGTGACGCCGTCCAGTCAGATCGTGGGCACCCAGGCGGTGTTCAACGTGCTGATGGGGCGCTACCACGTGCTCACCGCCGAGTTCGCCGACCTCATGCTCGGCTACTACGGCTACACCCTGGGCGAGATGGATCCCGAGGTGGTGGCCAAGGCCCGGGCGCAGACCGGCAAGGAGCCGATCACGGTCCGTCCGGGTGACCTGATCGCACCGGAGTGGGACGCGTTGCGGGATCAGGCCGCCGGGCTGGACGGGTTCGACGGCAGCGACGAGGACGTGCTCACCTACGCGATGTTCCCCAAGGTCGCTCCCGGCTTCTTCACCACCCGCAGTCAGGGGCCGAAGAACGTCGGACGCGATCCGGCCGAGGTCGAGGCCGAGCGGGTGGCGGCGGCGGGCGATACCGGCAGCGGGCCGGTACGCATGCCGATCAGCTACGACATCACCGTTGACGGCCGGACCCACACGGTCTCGGTGCGGCCGGCATGACCACCGAACAGACCAGCGCACCGGAGCCGTCGCCGCCGAAGGCGACGATCCCGCCGGTCGGCATGGCCGAGCGCATCGATCGGCTGCGGGCCGAGCGGGCCACGGTGGAGGCCGGGGGCGGCGCCGAGCGTCACGCCAAGCAACACGAGCTGGGCAAACTGACGGCACGAGAACGGATCACGGCGCTTCTCGACCCGGGCTCGTTCGAGGAGATCGGCCTGTTCGCCCAGCACCGGACGACGCATTTCGGCATGGACACCGCAGTCTTGCCGGCAGATGGCGTGGTGACCGGCAGCGGCACCGTGATGGGCCGCCCGGTGCACCTGGCCAGTCAGGACTTCTCGGTCGCCGGCGGGTCGGCGGGGGAGATGCACTCGATCAAGGTCGCCCACATGCTGGACGCGGCGCTGGCCAATGGCACGCCGTTCGTGTTCTTCAACGACTCTGGCGGCGCCCGGGTGCAGGAGGGTATCGACTCGTTGTCGGGCTACGGCAAGGTGTTCTACGCCAATGTGGCGCTGTCCGGCGTCGTCCCGCAGATCTCGATCATCGCCGGGCCGTGCGCAGGCGGGGCGGCCTATTCACCGGCGCTGACCGACTTCATCATCCAGACCCGGGCCTCACGGATGTTCATCACCGGGCCCGACGTGATTCGCCAGGTCACCGGTGAAGTGGTCACCGCCGAGGCGCTCGGTGGCCCCGAGGCGCACCTGACCCGTTCGGGCGTCAGCCATTTCGTCGCCGAGGACGACGCCCACGCCGCCGCGATCTGCAAGAAGCTGCTCAGCTATCTGCCGGCCAACAACACCGAGGAACCGCCCTACGTCGAGGGGTTCGAGGCGGTGCCGCGCAACGAGCGGCTGAACTCGCTGATCCCCGACGATCCGAAGAAGGGCTACGACGTCCGCGAGGTCATCGCCGGGATCGCCGACGCCGGTGACTTCCTCGAGGTGCAAGCCGGCTTCGCACCGAACCTGGTGATCGGATTCGCCCGGGTGGCGGGGCATTCGGTGGGGGTGGTGGCGAACCAGTCGGCGGTGATGTCGGGGGTGCTGAACATCGACGCATCCGACAAGGGGGCGCGATTCGTGCGCTTCTGCAACGCGTTCAACATCCCGTTGCTCACCCTGGTCGATGTGCCGGGCTTCCTGCCCGGGGTGGCGCAGGAACACGGCGGCATCATCCGGCACGGGGCCAAGATGCTCTTCGCCTACTCCTCCGCCACGGTGCCCAAGGTGACCGTGGTGCTGCGCAAGGCCTACGGCGGGGCGTATCTGGCCATGTGCGGCAAGGACCTCGGCGCCGACCGGGTCTACGCCTGGCCCAGTGCCGAGATCGCCGTCATGGGCGCCGAGGGCGCGGCGGGCGTGGTGTTCCGCCGCGAGATCGCCGAGGCCGACGACCCGGCGTCCAAGCGGGCCGAACTGGTCGCGCTCTACCGCGAGACGTTCTCGACGCCGTACGTGGCGGCGTCCCGCGGGTTGGTCGACGACATCATCGAACCGGCCGACACCCGGCGGATGGTGGCGCGGGCGCTGGCGACGTTGTCGGGCAAGCGCGAGTCGCGCCCGCCCAAGAAGCACGGGCTGATCCCGCTGTGACACCTCGAACCGGGAGCTGTTCATGAATGAGACGGCCAGGATCGCCGAACTCGAGGCCACCATCGCCGCGCTCACCGAGCGGGTCGATGCGCTGGAGGCGCGATTGCACAGCTTTCACCCCGAGGGCGAGGTCCCCGAGGACGTGGTGATCGCGATCTCGGCCGCGGTGGCCGCCTACCTGGGCACGCGGGCCACGGTGAAGCAGGTGCGATTGCGCCGCCAGGGCGTGTGGGGTGCCCACGGCCGCGCTGGGCAGCACCACTCGCATTCGTCCGTCTACACAGTGCGCTGACGGCGCAGACGACACAGTGCGCTGACGGCGCAGAGGAGCGGGTCATGAAGCTGAAGGTCACCGTCAACGGCATGGTCTACGACGTGGAGGTCGAGGTCGCCGAGGAGGCGCAACCCACCTTCGCCCAACTCGCCATGGCCAGCCCGACGGCGTACGGCGTGACGCCGACGGCGGCCAGGGCGCCGGCCACCGCGTCGTCCAGCCTGACCGCGCCGATCGCCGGCACCGTGGTGAAGGTGCTGGTCGAGGGCGGTGCGGAGGTCACCGCCGGCCAGACCCTGTTGGTGCTCGAGGCCATGAAGATGGAGACCGAGATCACCGCCCCCCACGACGGCACCGTCGCGACCGTCGAGGTCACCGTCGGCGCCACCGTCGGCGGAGGCCAACCCCTGCTCACCTGGGCCTGACCCGCCCGCGACACCACACCACCACACCCCACCCAACCCGCTCATGCTCCGCAGGTGACTGCCGATGCTCCGCTGAGGCCCGATGACAGCGTTGTCAAGCTGTCGGGACGCGTCACCCGCGGAGCATGGGCAGGTTTGGTGGGGTGTTGATGGGGTGTTGTTCGCGCAGTAGTGCGCAGTGTGCAGTAGCGTGGGTCTCGCATCAGCGGATTCGGGAGGTGGGCGTGTGGATACGACGCAGTTGCTCAAGGGGGTGCTCGATCTCGCCGTCCTGGCGGTGGTCTCCACCGAGGACGGATACGGCTACGACGTCGTGCGTCGCCTGCGGTCGGCCGGGCTGGACGACGTGGGGGACGCCTCGGTGTACGGCACCTTGCGCCGGCTCTACAGCGGCGGCGCCCTGACCTCCTACGTGGTTCCCTCCGACGAGGGCCCGCATCGCAAGTACTACGGCATCAACCCCCACGGCCGGGCACTGTTGGCCGAGCAGTCGCAGACCTGGGCCGGCTTCGCTGCCACCATGACCGGACTGCTCGCCGATGCCGGGCACGACATCCGGGACACCCGGCCGCTGACCACCGCTCTGGGTGGCAGCTCCGAGTCTCGAGCCACCACCACCATCACGAGCAGCAGGGAGCCGGTGCGATGAACACCTCCGTCACCCACCCCGAGGTCGCCGCATTCGTCGCCGCGGTGCGCCGCGCGCTCGATGATCTGACCCCGGACGAGATCGATGACCTGACAGGCGGTTTGGAGGCCGACCTGGACGACGCGCTGACCGATGGCGGCGCGACCTCCGGCATCGAACGGTTCGGCTCACCGGCCGACTACGCCGCCGAACTGCGCTCGGCCGCCGGACTGCCGCCGCGCGCCGCCACAGGGGGACGGCGCGCGGCGGGCCTGGTCACGTTGGTCCGCGCGCAGCGTGCCATCGTGGTGGCGCGGTTGGAGCGCCAGCCGTGGTGGCCGGCCGTCCGCGACTTCGCGCTCGCGTTGCGTCCGGCATGGTGGCTGATGCGAGCAGGCCTGTTCGCCGTGGTGTTCTTCGGCGCCGGCTACCAGGGACTCACCTGGGGTCTGATCGCGCTCTTCGCCGTGCTGCTGTTCTTCAGCGTGCAGGCTGGACGTCGCGGTTGGGCGCGACGCAACCTGGTGCTGCGCATCGGATTCCTGGCGATCAACGCGGCGGCGATCCTGATGGTGCCCAACGGGATCGAGCGCCTGACCACCCCCAACACCGTGTTCGACACCATGTCCCTTCCTCCGCAGAACGGGTTGTGGCTCAACGGCACGGAGGTGCGCAACGTGCTGGTGTACGACGCCCAGGGCAGGCCCTTGAGCGACATCCAGTTGTTCGACGAGAACGGCAAGCCGTTGTCGGTGGGCGACTCGGCCCGTGCGCCGTTGTGGGAGGGCGACCCCACCACGTACTACGAAGGAATGCCCCCAGTGGCCGGCGCAGCCCAGATCGCGGCTGTCACCGACCAAGGTCGCGTGGTGTGGAACGTGTTCCCGCTTCGTCAGCAGAAGCTCGAATGGCGCGGCGCCTCGGACAGCAACGGAGTTCCGATGGGCGCGTCGGTGGGCGCTCCTGCGGCGGCCCCCGTGCCGCAGGGCCTCGTGCCGCGCGTGGTCGGGATCGACGGATCGGCCTACCCTGAGGCCACGGCCACGCCGTCCCCGGCCGGCGGTCCGTCCGCTCAGCCCTCGGGCGCACTGTCCGGTGAACCCAGGCCTACGGCGAGTGCCGCAGGCACGCCGCTGCCCACCGTGAGCCCGTCCCCGTGAGCCAGTCCCGGTGAACCGCTAGCCTGCCCGCATGACCCCTCGCCGAATCGCGGTGTGGCGCCTGCACTCCCAGCATCTGGCCGGGTGGCGCCCGCCCGATCCGGCGGCCACGGTGCGCTCGTTGCTCGCCGTCCAGGCCGAGAACCCCTCGCAATCGGCATGGGCGGTCGCGACCCGCACCGCGCCGTCCGAGAACGGTGATCCGTTGGGCGAGAGCGACATCGGCCGATCCCTGGACGCCGGCGAGTTCGTGCGTTCGCACGTGTTGCGGCCGACCTGGCACTACGTACACGCGGACGACATCCGGTGGCTGGTCGAGCTCACCGCGCCCGCCGTCCGGCGGTTGTTCCGGCAACAACAACGCACCGTGGGCTTGGACGATGCGACGGCCCGCCGCGCCATCGACGTGGTGGTCGAGGCGCTCACCGAGGGTCACCTCACCCGACCCGAACTCGGCGAACGTCTGGCAGCACACCAGTTGCCGGACTCCGGGCAGGCCCTGATGCTCGTCGTCGGGTTGGCCGAACAGGAAGCGCTGATCTGCAGTGGAGTTCAGCGGGGTCACGGCCAGGCCGCCAAGCAGACCTATGCCCTGCTCGACGAACGCGCCCCGAACGCCCGACGCCTCGACCGTGACGAGGCCCTCGCCGAACTCGCGCTGCGCTACATGACCAGCCACGGCCCGGCGACCGAACGCGATCTGGCCTACTGGGCCACGCTGCCGCTGACCGACGTGCGCGCCGGGCTCGCCGCGGCGTCCGCTCAGTTGGACTCCTTCGAGCACGACGGCCGTACCTTCTGGTGCGCCACCGCCGACCCCGGCCTCGATCGCAGCTCGCCCCGGGCACACCTGCTGCAATTGCTCGACGAGTACTACCGCGGGTACCAGGATTCCCGCATCATGCTGGACGCCGCCGGCCTGCTCACCCCCGGGCGAGAGCCGGCCGTGGGCATGCTGGTCGTCGACGGGCAGGTGCTCGGCCGGATGCGCCGTACCGTGCAGCCGCGACAGGTGCGGTTCGACGTCGAGCTGTTGCGGCCGTTGGCGGATGACGAACTCGCCGCGGCCGAGCAGGCAGCCGCCCGCTATGGCGCCTTCCTCGGCCGGACGCCGCAGCTGCGCTTCGTCGAGCCCCGCTGAACCCGCGGGCGTCCGGGGCCGTTACGTCCAGGGCTGACGCCTCTGTGATGCGGTGAGGGCACGGTGATGCCCGCAGTGCACTGTGCTGATGTTCTGCCGCCAGCACAGTGCCTCACCGGGCGGGCCAGTGCCGACGACTGTCGGACAGTGTCGCCGGCTCCGGGCGGTCGGCAGTCCTGATGTGTCAAGGTGACCCGCATGACCGATGGCAGCGGCGCGATGGTGACCTTTCCGAGCAACGGCGGCACGGCGGAGGGCTATCTGGCCATCCCAGCCGGTGGCAGCGGGCCCGGCGTGATCGTGATCCAGGAATGGTGGGGTCTGGTGGGCCACATCAAGAACCTGGCCGATCGGTTCGCGCAGGCCGGGTACGTCGCGTTGGCGCCGGACTTCTATCACGGTGTCGCCACCGACGAGCCGGACGAGGCGATGCGGTTGCTGATGGGCCTGGCGATGGACCGCGCCGCTCAGGACATCGCCGGCGCCGCCGCGTACCTGTCGGGACTGGAAGCTGTGACGGGACAAGGCATCGGAGCGATCGGGTTCTGCATGGGTGGCTCGCTGGCCCTGTGGAGCGCGACCGTGGCCGAACCCGTGGTGGCCGCCGTGGGCTTCTACCCCGCGGTGCCGTGGGAGCGGATGGACCCGGCGTGGCCGAGCTATGCCGGCAAGTCGGCGATGATCCATTGCTCCGAGGGCGACGGCACCTCGGCCGCGCCGGGCATCCAGACGGCCGTCGCGGCCATCACAGCCGGCGGCGGATCGGTGCAGTGCCACGACTATCCGGGCACCCAGCACGCCTTCTTCAACGACGACCGCCCCGAGGTCTACGACGCCGATGCGGCCGGCTCGGCGATGCAGCGCACCCTGGCGTTCTTCGGCGAGCACCTGCGCTGAGTGCGAGGTGACGGTGCTGCCCCACCCGTTCGCCGGCGGAGCGTTCGCCTCGCCGGTCGAGGCGGGAACCGGCTGGCCGGGCGACCCGGCCGACGCTCACACCCCGATCGCGCACACCCCGGACGACGTGCGCCGGCTCGCCGTCGCGGATGCCGTCGGGGTGGGCGGGCTGGATGCCCTGGATGCCCGGGTGAGCGTCTGCCGGGCCTGCCCTCGGCTGGTCGCCTGGCGTGAAGAGGTGGCGGTCGCCAAGCGCAGATCCTTTGCGGCGGAACCCTATTGGGGGCGCCCGGTACCCGGTTGGGGCGACTCACGGGCGCAGCTGCTCGTGGTCGGCCTGGCCCCGGCGGCGCACGGTGGCAACCGCACCGGCCGGGTGTTCACCGGCGACCGTTCCGGGGACTGGATCTTCGCCGCGCTGCATCGAGCCGGCCTGGCCGCCCAGCCCCACAGCCTGCACGCGGCCGACGGCCAGTGGCTGCGCGGCGTCCGGATCGCGGCGCCGGTGCGTTGCGCGCCGCCGGACAACAGGCCGACGCCCACCGAGCGTGACACCTGTGCCCCCTGGCTGGACGCCGAGGTGCGCCTGCTCGACCCGACGCTGGTCTCGATGCTGGCCCTGGGTGGATTTGCCTGGCAGGCCGCGCTGGCGTGCGCCACCCGGCTGGGCTGGCAGGTGCCGCGGCCCAGGCCTCGCTTCGGCCACGGCGCCCAGGTGCAACTCGGCCGACCGGCCGGCGACCCGATCCGCCTCGTCGGCAGCTACCACGTGAGTCAGCAGAACACCTTCACGGGTCGGCTGACCGAGCAGATGCTGGACGACGCGATCGCCGCCTGTCTCGCACCGCCCGGCCCGGGGCCAACCCGGACCAACCCCTGATCCAGCCCTCTAGGCTGGCGGCCCAGGCCCCCGTAGCCCAATGGCAGAGGCAGGCGCCTTAAAAGCGCTCCAGTGCGGGTTCGAGTCCCGCCGGGGGTACCGAGCCGACGCTGCGCGAAGCGCTGCGTCGGCCGGGAACCCCGACGGTGACGACGGGAGCGGGAACCGGCAGGACGCAGTCCGGACGGAGACCGCGGCTCCCGCCGGGGGTACCGAGCCGCCGCTGCGCGCCGCTCAGCCTTTGTCGTCCGGACCCACCCGGCGAGCCGCGAGCAGCACCTGAACCACCTGGCTCAGGGCACGATCGAGGTCGTATCCCTCGGGGTCGAGGGTCGCGTGCAGCACGAACCCGTCGCCTGCGGCGACGAGCAGCGCGGCGATGGCCTCGGGGTCGGCCCAGTCGGCCAGGAGCCCGGTCGCGGCGAGCTCGCGGATCCGTGCCGCCACGTCGTCCCGCATCTCACGGAGCAGGCTCACGATCTCGTCCTGCACCTGCTCGTGCCGGGTGGCCGCGGCCAGCGCCTCGACGTAGGCGGGTAGCCGGGTGCGGGCCTGCGCCAGCGACTGTTGCAGCGTGAACACCGCAGCGACCAACCCCCCGATCGGATCAGTGTCGACCCGGGCCAGGGCCTGGCGCACCGGTTCGAGCCACCGCCGGACGGCGTGCACCAGCGCCTGACCGACCAGGGCATCCTTGGACCCGAAGTGATACGTGATCGCCTGCAGGTTGGTCCCGGCCGCGTCGGCGATCCGGCGGGACGTCGTACCGGCCACTCCGTGCGCCCCGAGCACCTCGAGGGTGCCTTCCAGCAACCGGGTGCGTACGGAGGTGTCAGTCATACGTCTGTATGGACGCGAGTCTCGAGCAGCACGGAGTCGCCGTGGCGACGCAGAGGGCACGGGTGACGCGTGATGCCGATCGTCGACCGGGTGCCGGAGGCTATTCGGATGCCCCCGAACCTACCTCGAGGCCCGCCGGCATGATCCACGAGGGTGTCATCGGCAGGTGCGGGAACCATTCCGGGACGTTCGGCATTACCTTGAGTACCAGCCGGGCGTGGTGCCCGGTCGAACACAGTCACGATCTCGACCCCATGGAGAGACCGATGGAGAGCCGCAACCCCGTCTTCAGCCGCAGCGGTGAGTTCAAGACCGGTGGGTACGCGACCTTCAACCCCGCGACACCCCCCGCCAGCACGATCGAGGACATGTACCGGGCGCCGTCCGCGACCTCGGTCGACACCAACCGGATGACCCTGGACGACGTCGTCGTCCGCACCGCCGCCCTGTTCGGTGGTCTGCTGGTCACCGCCGTGCCGACCTACTGGTTCATCAAGCCCGAGCAGTTCATGCTCGTGCTCGGCGCCGGCCTGGTGGGCTTCGTGCTCGCCATGGTGGCCCAGTTCAAGAAGGTGCCCAGCCCGCCGCTGATGTTCGCCTACGCCCTCGTCGAGGGTGTGTTCGTCGGTGGTATCAGTGCCGTCTACGCCCTCTGGCAGGGCAACGACATCATCGTCCACGCCATCGTCGGCACGCTGTGCGCCTTCGGCGCCATGCTCGGCCTCTACAAGACCGGCGTGATCCGCAACAGCCCGAAGTTCCAGAAGACCCTGATGATCGCCGGGGTCGGCTACATGGTGTTCGGCCTGGTGCACTTCCTCGGCGTCATGTTCGGCGCCTGGAGCAGCATCTACTCCGGCGGCGGTCTGCTGCCGGTGGCGCTGAGTGCGTTCGGCGTCCTGCTGGCCTCGTTCTTCCTGGTGCTCGACTTCGACTTCGTCGAGCAGGGCATCCGCAACGGCATCCCCAAGGTCTACGCCTGGACCGCCGCGTTCGGCCTGGTGGTCACGCTGGTCTGGCTCTACCTCGAGATCCTGCGTCTGCTCGCCATCCTGCGGGGCAACGACTGATCCGCTCCACCCGACAGCCCCTCATCATGGTCACGCCATGATGAGGGGCTGTCGCCGTTTGTGACACGATCCCGCCATGGTGGTCGCTCCTGTCCTGCCCGGTTGGCACCCCTCGCACGCCACGCTCGAGCTCATCGAGCTCGTGGTCGGCGGCGTGCTCGGCCACCTGCCGGACGGTGCGCTGGGTGAACTGCCCGAGGCAGCTCACGCGGGGGTGCTGGTCGAGGACGCCGAGGGCACCCCGGTCGCCGAGCTGACCTTCGCCCCGGACGGCGTGCCCCGGGTACGCGGGTTACGCCCGTTCGCGCACGGCCCCGTGCGCAGCCACCGCCGCACCCCGGCGCAGGTGAGGGAGGCCGTGGCGGGACGGCCGGTCATCGCGGTGAGCCTGACCGGCCCGGCGCCGGCCTCGCAGGTGGCCGCCGCTCGGGCAGCGGCCGCCGAGCAGGGGGCGGTGCTCCTCTGGCTCGTGATGGTCGGCGACGGGTGGGACGCCCAGAGCACTGGTGGTCTCGGCGCCGAGGCCCTGTGGCGGGCTGCTCGGCGCCTGGCCGACCCGGGCGAACTGGTGGTGCCGCTGGCGCTGCCCGCTGACCAGGTCGAGCTGGCGGGGCCGGCGATGGCCGCCTACGGAGCGGCCGAGATCCGCAGTGCCGGTGTGAGCGCGGCTCGGCGCGAGGTCCACCCTGCCTTCACCGCCGAGCTGGCGCGCGCCGTCCGGCCGGCCGCGCAGCGCGGCCTGGTGCTCTTCTTCACGGGCCTGTCCGGGTCGGGCAAGTCCACGGTGGCCAAGGCGCTCGCCGAGGCCCTGATCGAGGACGGTCGGCGCACGCTGTCGATGCTGGACGGCGACGAGGTGCGCCGGCTGCTGTCGGCCGGACTCGGCTTCTCGGTGGCCGACCGAGAGGCGAACATCCGCCGGATCGGGTTCGTGGCGGCCGAGGTCGCCCGGCACGGCGGGACCGCGATCTGTGCGCCGATCGCGCCGTTCGCGGCCGGGCGGGCCGAGGTGCGTTCCATGGTCGAGCAGGCGGGAGGAGACCTGCTGCTGGTGCACGTCGCCACCCCGCTGGCCGAGTGTGAACGACGCGACCGCAAGGGGATGTACGCCAAGGCCCGCCGGGGCGAGATCGCCGACTTCACCGGCATCAGCTCGCCGTACGAACCACCCAGTGATGCCGATATCGTGCTCGACACCTCGGACATATCCGTCCAGGAGTGTGTGAATCGCCTGTGGCGGATGCTTCAGGAGCGCGGCTACCTGGCCGATGACGTCCGGTAGTGCGAGAGGCGCGACGCAACGCGATGTGGTGAGGGGTGGCTGGTGGACGTCCTGGTGGTGCTGGCCGGGTTGATCGTCGGCTTCGTCGTCGGCCTCACCGGCATGGGCGGCGGTGCCCTGATGACCCCGGTGCTGGTGCTGCTGTTCGGGATCACGCCGCTGGCGGCCGTGTCGAGTGACCTGGTCGCCGCAGCCGTGATGAAGCCGGTCGGCAGTTGGGTGCACATGCGGCGCGGCACCATCCAGTGGCCGCTGGTGCGGTGGCTCATGGTCGGCTCGGTGCCGAGTGCGTTCGTCGGGGTGCTGGTGCTGCGGGCGCTGGGCAACTCCGGCGACGTGCAGGCAGTGGTCAAGACCTCGCTCGGGGTGGCCCTGCTGGTCGCTGCGGCCGCCATGGTCTACAAGGCCTACACGGGCATGGTCGCCCGGGTGCGCCGTGAGGCCGCGGCCCGGCGGGGTGAGGAGGTGATCGAGCCCGAGGACGTGCCGATCGTCGTCCGGCCGCTACCCACCGTGCTGATCGGTGCGGCCGGCGGGCTGATCGTGGGCATGACCTCGGTCGGGTCCGGTTCGTTGATCATCATCGCGTTGATCGCGCTGTATCCGAGCCTGACCGCCAACCGGCTGGTCGGCACCGACCTGGTGCAGGCGGTGCCCTTGGTGGCCAGTGCCGCGCTGGGACACGTGCTGTTCGGGGACTTCCAGTTCGACCTGACCGCCTCACTGCTGCTCGGCTCGATCCCCGGGGTCTACCTGGGCGCGCAGCTGTCGTCCCGCGCCCCGGGCTGGCTGATCCGTCGGGCACTGGCCGTCGTGCTGTTGGCCTCGGGTCTGAAGCTGCTGGATCTGCCCACGATGCACCTGGGGCTCGTGATCGCCCTGGCCGTGGTCCTGGGGCCGCTGGTCTGGGCCGCGGTGCGTCAGCGTGAGGGGGAGCGGGCCGATCGGGACGGCGACCCCGCCGTCCCGCAGCCTGTCGCCTGAGCACCTGTCGCCTGAGCACCTGTCGCCTGAGCACGCAGATCGTCGCGCGGCGCCGTCCGGCCGCATGAGATTTGCCGGATCACCGGGCCGATTGCGAGACGGCAGCGCCTCGCATGGTGGAGCATGTCGCTCGCCACTCACGTGTCCACCACGTGCCGCCCGGGGGGGTCGAGAAGGAGAGATCCATGGCCGAGAGCGCCCCTGCGTCCCACGTGCCGATGACGGTCGACACGTTGAAGGAGGCCGTCGCCTCCGGTCACGTCGACACCGTGTTGGTGGTGTTCACCGACGTGCAGGGCCGGCTCGCGGGCAAGCGGATCCACGGCCGCTACTTCGTCGACGAGGTGCTGGCCCACGGCACCGAGGGCTGCAACTACCTGCTCGCCGTCGACGTCGACATGAACACCGTCGGCGGGTACGCGATGAGCTCGTGGGAGACCGGCTACGGCGACTTCGTGCTGCGGCCGGACCTGTCGACCCTGCGCCCGGTCACCTGGCTGCCTGCGACCGCGATGGTGCAGTGCGACCTGCTGTGGCTGGACGGCCGTCCGGTGGTGCAGTCGCCGCGCCAGATCCTGATGGCGCAGGCCGACCGGGCCGCCGACATGGGCTTCGTCTCCTACGCCGGTACCGAGCTCGAGTTCATCGTCTTCGACAACACCTACGAGCAGGCCTGGGACTCCGGGTATCGCGCGCTCACGCCGTCCAATCGGTACAACGTGGACTACTCGATCATCGGGACGACGCGGGTCGAGCCGTTGCTGCGCGACATCCGCAACCACATGGACCGCGCCGGTCTGGTCGTGGAGTCGGCCAAGGGTGAGTGCAACTTCGGTCAGCACGAGATCGCCTTCAAATTCGCCGACTCCATCACCACCTGCGATCAACACGTGGTCTACAAGACCGCCGCCAAGGAGATCGCCGCCCAGCACGACAAGGCGCTCACCTTCATGGCCAAGTTCAACGAGCGCGAGGGCAACTCCTGCCACATCCACCTGAGTCTGCGGGGCCTGGGTGGCGAGACGGTCTTCGCGCGCGAGCCCGACGGGTCGCCGTCCCCGGGTGGCCGCAGCGACATCTTCAACTCCTTCGTCGCCGGAATCCTGGCCACGTTGCGCGAGTTCACCCTGCTCTATGCGCCGAACATCAACTCCTACAAGCGATTCCAGCCCGGCACCTTCGCACCGACCGCGGTCGCCTGGGGTGAGGACAACCGCACCTGCGCGATCCGGGTGGTCGGCAAGGGGTCGGCGTTGCGACTCGAGAATCGGGTGCCGGGCGGGGACGTGAACCCGTATCTGGCGGTGGCGGCGATGCTGGCCGGTGGGTTGTGGGGGATCGAGACCGAGTTGTCCCTCGAGGCCCCGCTGCAGGGCAATGCCTATGTCGCCGAGCGGCCGCGGGTGCCGACCACGTTGCGCGAGGCGCGCGACCTGTTCGCCACGTCGGTGTTGGCGCGCAACGCGTTCGGCGACGAGGTGGTCGACCACTACGTCAATGCCGCGGACGTCGAGCTGGCCGCCTTCGAGGCCACCGTCACCGACTGGGAGCGGGTTCGGTGCTTCGAGCGCTTCTGATGCCGGGCACTACAACCCCCACCCAACCCGCTCATGCTCCGCAGGTGACACAGGATGCAGTGGATACGTCCCGATTTCCGCGTCAGCTGCGGAGTACGAGCAGTCACCCACGGAGCATGAGCAGGTTTGGACGACGTGGTTTCGGACGACGTGGTTTCGGACGGCACGACGAGGAGAGTTTCGGCGATGAGTAGCTACCGGGTGATCAATCCGGCCACCGAAGAGGTGGCGGCCACCGTCACCCAGTTGGACGGCGCGGCCACCGACGCCGCGATCGCGCGGGCGCACGCGGCCTGGCCGGCGTGGCGGGCGGTGGCTCCGGCCGACCGGGGGCGGTTGTTGCGGCGGTTCGCGGATGTCGTCGACGCCCACGTCGACGAGTTGGCGGCCCTCGAGGTCGCCGGTGCGGGCCACACCCTGGGCAACGCCCGCTGGGAGGCGGGCAACGTCCGGGACGTGCTGACCTATTACTCGGCGGCGCCCGAGCGGTTGTTCGGCAAGCAGATCCCGGTCGCCGGCGGGCTCGACGTCACCTTCAGCGAACCGATCGGCGTCGTCGGCGTGATCGTGCCGTGGAACTTCCCGATGCCCATCGCCGGCTGGGGCTTCGCACCGGCGTTGGCCGCGGGCTGCACCGTGGTGCTCAAACCGGCCGAGCTCACCCCGTTGACCGCGATCCGGCTCGGCGAGCTGGCCCTCGAGGCGGGCATCCCGGCGGACGTGTTCCAGGTGCTGCCGGGCAAGGGCAGCGTGGTGGGGCAGCGCTTCGTCGACAACCCGCTGGTGCGCAAGCTCGTGTTCACCGGGTCCACCGAGGTCGGCACCCGGCTCGCCGCCCAGGCGATGTCGCAGGTCAAGCGGGTCACGCTCGAGTTGGGCGGCAAGAGCGCGAACATCGTCTTCGCCGACAGCGACCTCGAGAAGGCCGCCGCCACCGCGCCCTACGGGGTGTTCGACAACGCCGGTCAGGACTGCTGCGCCCGGTCGCGCATCCTGGTCGAGGCCAGCGTGTACGAGACGTTCCTCGGGTTGCTCGAGCCCGCCGTCGCCGGGGTCAAGGTCACCTCGCCGGGTGAGGCGGACGCCGAGATGGGTCCGCTGATCTCGGCGGCCCACCGCGAGACGGTGCGCTCCTACGTCGAGAACGCCACCGAGCCGGTCGACATCGCGTTCCGGGGCTCGGCGCCGGACGGTGCGGGCTTCTGGTACCCGCCGACCGTCGTCCTGCCCCGCTCGGCCCAGGACAAGGTGTGGCGCGAGGAGGTGTTCGGCCCGGTGGTGGCCGTGATGCCGTTCCGCGACGAGGCCGAGGCGATCGAACTGGCCAACGACACCGAGTACGGCCTGAGCGGCTCGATCTGGACCCGCGACGTCGGCCGCGCGTTGCGAGTGGCGCGCGGGGTGGAGTCGGGCAACCTGTCGGTGAACTCGCACTCCTCGGTGCGGTACGCCACGCCGTTCGGCGGCTTCAAGCAGTCGGGTCTGGGTCGCGAGCTCGGCCCGGACGCACTGGCCGCGTTCACCGAGACCAAGAACGTCTTCTTCGCCCACGACTGATCACGACGAGAGCCAGCGAACAAAGGAGAACCGTGAACCGCTTCGAGAACCGCGTCGCGCTGATCACCGGAGGCGCGAGCGGCATCGGTGCCGCCAGCGCGCGCCGGCTGGCCGCCGAGGGCGCCACCGTCGTCATCGCCGACGTCAACCCCGAGGCCGGCGAGGCCCTCGCCAAGGAGCTCGACGGCCTGTTCATCCAGGTCGACGTGACCAGCCCCGAGGACAACGAGCGGATGTACGCCGAGACGGTCAAGGCCTACGGCCAGGTCGACGTGGCGTTCCACAACGCGGGCATCTCGCCCCCGGACGACGACTCGATCCTGACCACCGGGATCGAGGCCTGGCGCCGGGTGCAGGACGTCAACCTGACCTCGGTCTACCTCGGCTGCAAGGCCGTGCTGCCGTACATGCTCGAGCGGAAGAAGGGCTCGATCATCAACACCGCCTCGTTCGTGGCGACCCTGGCGGCGGCGACCTCGCAGATCAGCTACACCGCCAGCAAGGGCGGCGTGCTGGCGATGACCCGCGAGCTCGGCGTCCAGTTCGCGCGCGAGGGCGTGCGGGTCAACGCGCTCTCGCCCGGCCCGGTGGCCACCCCGCTGCTGATGGAGCTGTTCGCCAAGGACGAGGAGCGCGCCCAGCGCCGGCTGGTGCACGTGCCGATGGGCCGGTTCGGCCAGCCCGAGGAGATGGCCGCCGCGGTGGCCTTCCTGGCCAGCGACGACGCCAGTTTCATCACGGCGAGCAACTTCCTGGTGGACGGCGGCATCACGGGTGCGTATGTCACGCCCCTCTGACGGGCCGTCGCGAGCCCCCGTCATCGGGCTGAGCGCCTACGCGGTGCCGGCCCGATGGGGGGTCTGGGACACCGATGCCGTGCTGGTGCCGCGGGCCTACGTGGACGCTGTTGTCGGCGCGGGCGGCATCCCGGTGTTGTTGCCGCCGCTGCCGGGGCTGATCGAGCCGGTGCTCGAGCGGCTCGACGCGCTGCTGCTGATCGGGGGGCCGGACGTCGACCCGGCCCGCTACGGCGCTGCTCGCGACGCCAACACCCAACCCTCGCAACCCGATCGGGACGCCGCGGAGCTGGGGCTGCTGGCCGAGGCCATCACCGGTGAGCTGCCGGTGCTGGCCATCTGCCGGGGCCTGCAGGTGCTGAACATCGCCCGCGGCGGCACGCTGCACCAGCACCTGCCCGACGTGCTGGGCGACCACGACGGATCACCCGGTGCGGGGATCTACGGCACCCACCCGATCAAGGTCGCCGATGGCAGCCGGTTGGCACAGGCGCTGGGACGCACTGCGCTGGAAGGGGTTCCGGCCTACCACCACCAGGGCATCGACCGTCTCGCCGACGGCCTGGTCGCCACCGCCTGGACCCCGGACGGTCTCATCGAGGCCGCCGAGGACCCGGCGCTGCCGTTCTGCGTCGGCGTGCAGTGGCACCCCGAGGTGGGCCAGGACATGAGCCTGTTCCGGGCGCTGGTCAGCGCGGCTGCGGCCGGTTCGTGAGCGCCGAGTCGGCGGGACCGGCCGAATTGTTGCGGCGGGCCGAGAGCGTGGCCGACCGGCTCGCGGTGGTCGGTCCTCGGTTGGCAGCGCGGGAGTCGGATGCGGCGGCAACGGCTCTGAGCGACATTCGCACCGTGCTGCAACAACTCGCCGATCTGGGGGCGGACGCCGAGGGGCGCGAGCGCCGTCCGGTGCCGGTTCTCGGGGCACATGCCCTCGGTGACCAGGTCAGGGTGCTGGCTCAGGATGTGGCCGCGGCGCAGCAGCCGACCCAGATCGCCGAAGCCGTCGTGCTGTTGCGCGAGCTGGCCGGTCGGATCTGAGCCGTCGCCTCTGAGCCGACGCCGGGGCGCTGTCGCCAGGGCGGGGCACCTGGTCCTCATTCCGTGCGAGCCAGGTAGGCCGCGATGACCTCGGGGCGAAGGCGCCCCCGGTCCGCCACCGGCAGGCCCTGCTCGCGCGCCCAGGCGCGCACGGCGGCGGTGTCGGGGCCGATCGAGGCATCCCGTTCCCCGACTGCGCGGAGGGCGCGAGCCACCCGACCCCGTAGCGCCGGTCCGGGGTCGAGTGGCCCGGCGGCCACCAGGTCCTCGAGCCGGGCCTCGACCAGACTGTCGGCGCCCGCCTCCTCGCGGCAGGCCACCAGGAAGCGGTAGGTCCACTGCTGGGCCAGTTTTCGGGTCTCGGCGAAGATGATCGGCACCGCCGGGAACCGTGCTTGACATTCGGCCAGGCCGTCGGCCACCACGGCCGGGCGGACGCGATCCAGGGCGAACACCTGCGAGTAGCGGTCCTCGACCACGACGGCGGCGTGAGGCAGGGCGGCGAGATCGGCCAGCAGGTAGCGCATCTTACCGCCGGTCAGGGTGGCGACCAGGTCGGCCAGCGACTTGCGCTCCACCGCGGCGACCACCACGCCGTCCCGCTCGATGGCGTAGTCCCCAGCGGGCAGAGGGCGTTTTGCGGTGGTTGCCTGGGTCTCGGAGAACGTCCAGGCGTAGCGCTCGTGCACGTCGATCAGGATCTCGACGTCGTCCTGCCCGCCGGCACGAGCTCGGGGCGAACGGACGGCGGGGCGAGCCTGCTTGGCGGTGCGGGCGGTCTGCCAGAAGATCGCCTCGCGGCCGCGGGCATGCGTGAACACCAGTTGCGAGCGGTTCTCGCGGCCCCGGTCGAGCACCAGGTCGATCGCCGCGCCGCGCCGAACGCACGATCGGGTCGGCACTCGCTCGATCACCTCGGCGTCCTCGGCCAGCCGTCAGCCCGGTGGCAGTACACCTTGCTCACCCGTGGCCACAGCTCGCGGGCCTTCAGCACGATGCCGTCCGTGCCCAGGGGGATCCGGATCAGGTAGGGCAGCCGGGAGTCCGGTTCCGGGTTGTGTGCCACCAGGAAGTCGTCCGGCATGGTGCGAGCCTAGATCAGGCACCATCGGCCGAATGTGCACGGATCGCCTGATCACCGGGGGCGGGGGGGTCTGGTTCGGGGTCGGCCGGCTCGGGCACCTCCGAGCGGCGCCGACGCAACACCACGGCCCAGCGGCCGCGCGGCCCACGGGCAGCGCCACCGATCTCGGTGCCGGACACCTCGGTGCCGGGCGAGGCTGCGGCCCGGACGGCGGCGTGCGCCACGTCGTCCACGCCCTCACCGCGACGGACGTCGGGACGCTGCGGCCCGCCGTCCGGCATCAGGCCCATGGCCGCGCAGACGCTGGGCAGCAGCACCGCGGCCAGGCGGGCGTAGCCGGCCTCGGAGGGGTGGAACCGGTCGGCGGCGAACATCTCGTGCGGGCGTGCACTGAAGTCGTCGGCGAGCAGGTCGCCGAGCGAGACCGAGCGGCCACCGGCCTCCACCACCACGATGGTCTGGGCCGCGGCGAGCCGGCGGCTCCAGCGCTGGGCGACGAAGCGCAGTGGCTGGGCCAGCGGCTTGATGGTGCCCAGATCGGGACACGTGCCGACCACCACCTCGGTGCCCAGTGCCCGCAACCGGCGCACCGCGCCGTCCAGGTGACGTACCGACACCGCGGGGGCCAGGCGGTGGGTCACGTCGTTGGCGCCGATCGAGATCACGGCGACGTGGGGGGCCGGGATCCGCTGCAGCAGCAGGTCGATCTGCGCGTCGAGCTGACCCGACTCGGCGCCGACGACGCCCACGACGGTGAGCCGGACCGGCCGGCCCGACAAGGCCGCCAGGCCGGTGGCGATCACCGCGCCCGGCGTGGCCCGGGGGTCGTCGGCGCCCAGGCCCACCGAACTGGAGTCGCCGAGCATGGCCACGTCAATCGGTTCGCCCGACCCGGCGCCGTACAGGCCGTCCGCCTCGGGCCCGATCTTGCCGTAGGGGGTTCCGATCTGACGCCGGGCGAGCTTGGCCTCGGCCACCAGGACACCGAACCCTGCCATGCCGAGTCCGGCCAGGCCGCCGCCACCGAAGGCCGCGGTGGCGGCGATCCGGCGCGCTGCTCGGATACGGCTCATCGGACCTCGCTCTGCTGCTCGGGTGGACGACCTGGTCGGTGGCGGGCATGGTGATGTGGATCTGCCCTGCCACCGTAACGCCGTGGTCGGCACGGTTCGTGCCGACCGTCCCGGACTTCATTCGGACGCGCCCTGATCCGGGTGCGATGCCAGGATGTCGGCATGCCGACGATGCGTTATGCCCAGACGGTGCTCGACCTGGTGGGTGAGACCCCCTTGGTGCGGCTGAACCGGGTCATGGCCGACGAATCCGGCGACCAGGCAGCCGATCACCCCCCGTCGGGGCTGGTTCTGGCCAAGGTGGAGTACCTCAACCCCGGCGGCTCGGTGAAGGACCGGATCGCGCTGCGCATGATCGAGGCTGCCGAGGCGGACGGTCGGTTGCGCCCCGGCGGCACCATCGTCGAACCGACGTCCGGCAACACCGGGGTGGGCCTGGCGCTGGTGGCGCAACAGCGGGGGTACCGGTGTGTGTTCGTCTGCCCCGACAAGGTCAGTGAGGACAAGCGCAACGTCCTGAAGGCCTACGGCGCGCAGGTCGTGGTCTGCCCGACCGCCGTGGCCCCGGATCACCCCGATTCGTACTATTCGGTCTC
Source organism: Kineosporiaceae bacterium (assembly GCA_016713225.1). Taxonomy (NCBI): domain Bacteria; kingdom Bacillati; phylum Actinomycetota; class Actinomycetes; order Kineosporiales; family Kineosporiaceae; species Kineosporiaceae bacterium. The sequence goes on along the minus strand of JADJPO010000007.1, from coordinate 5,206 downwards.
CGATCGGCTGACCCGCGAGATCGAGGGCGCCTGGAAGCCGGACCAGTACTCCAACCCCGAGGGTCCGGCCAGCCACTACGCCACCACCGGTCCGGAGATCTGGCGGGACACCGCCGGGCTGGTGACCCACGTCGTGATCGGCGTCGGCACTGGCGGCACCATCACCGGCACGGGCCGCTACCTGAAGGAGGTCTCGGCTGCGCGCGCCTCCGGGCCGGTGCAGGTGATCGGCGTCGACCCGGAGGGGTCGGTCTATTCCGGCGGCACCGGCCGGCCGTACCTGGTCGAGGGAGTCGGCGAGGACTTCTGGCCCAGCGCCTACGACCCGGCCGTGCCGGACCGGATCATCGCGGTCTCGGACGCCGACTCCTTCGCCATGACCCGGCGACTGGCCCGCGAGGAGGGACTGCTGGTCGGTGGCTCGTGTGGCATGGCGGTGGTCGCCGCCGTGCAGGTGGCCGCCGAGGCCGGGCCGGACGCAGTGGTCGTCGTCCTACTGCCGGACGGCGGCCGCGGGTATCTCTCCAAGATCTTCAACGACGAGTGGATGGCATCCTATGGATTCCTGCACCGCAACGGCACGGTGACCGTGGCTGATGTGTTGCGCGCCAAGGGCTCTGACGGCTCGACCGGTATGCCGGCATTGGTGCACACCCACCCCACCGAGACGATTCGCGATGCCATCTCGATCCTGCGGGAGTACCACGTCTCGCAGATGCCGGTGGTCAAGGCCGAGCCGCCGATCACGGCCGGTGAGGTCGCCGGATCGGTGAACGAACGCGACCTGCTCGAGGCCGTGTTCATCGGCAAGGCGGGGTTGGCCGACCCGGTCGAGCGGCACATGGGCGCTCCGTTGCCGCTGGTGGGTACCGGCGAGAGCGTGGACGCCGCCCGCGAGGCGCTGCGCACCGCCGATGCTCTCATGGTGGTGGACGACGGCAAACCCGTGGGCGTGCTGACCCGACACGACCTGCTGGGCTTCGTGGCGGGATCATGACCGTGGTCCCGATTCGCGCGGTGATCTTCGACGTCGGCACGGTGTTGGTGCACGAGGAGCCGGTGGAGCGGTTGCTCGACGCGTGGCACGCGCGCAGCGGCGTCCCGGTCGAGGACCTGGCCGACGCCATCGCAGCGAACGACCCGGTCGACTTCGCGGTGGGGCGGGTCACCGAGCGGCACATGGCCGACGAGCTCGCGACCCGGTTCAGCCTCACGCCGGATCAGGTCGAGGCCTGGATGGCGGACTTCTGGGACTGGTACTGCGGCACCTCGAACGAGATGGTGCGCAGCTATGCTCGCTCGCTGCGGCCGCAGTTCCGGACGGCGATCCTGAGCAACTCCTTCGACGGCGCCCGGCGGGAGGAGGAGCGCCGGCTGCGCTTTCAGGAGGACTTCGACCCGATCGTCTATTCGCACGAGGTGGGGATGGCCAAGCCCGATCCCCGGGTGTTCGAGTACACGTTGAAGGCGTTGGGCTGCACCGCCCGCGAGGTGGCCTACGTCGACGATCGAGCGAGAACGTCGAGGCCGCCTCGGCGCTCGGGATTCGGGCCATGCAGCACATCGACACGGTCAGCACGCTCGCCTGGTTCGATCGGTTGCTCGACCGCGCCTGATCAAGATCGGGTCGCGGCCTGCCGAGGATTCAGCAGTGACTGCACCACGCGAACCTGTACTCCAGGGGGCCGGTAGCGACTTCACGGTCACGGGTCGGTTGCTCGGCCCTTTGTGGGTGGCCTGCGGGGCCACCTTCCTGCTCGGCGGGTTGTGGCTCGCTGCCCAGGGCCGGGCGCTCTGGACCGCCGGTGGCCTGATCGCCATGATCTTCGGTGCCTCGGTGTGGCGGATCGACTGGGCCGTCGTGCCGCCTGTGCTGCCGCGCAGCATGCCCTACCTGGCCTCGGCCATCCTGACGCCGCTGGCGCTGGCCAGCCATGGCGTCGAGATGATCGTGTGCAGCACGGCTGTCCTGCTGTTCGTGTGGACCGGGCTCGCTGCCGAGTGGGCTGACATTCTCGGGGTCAGCGTGCTGGGGTCGTTGGTGATCACCGCTGCCATGGTGAACGCCTCGGGGTGGCGCACGGGGTCCCTCACCGCGCTGGCGGCGCTGCCGTTGCTCGCGGGGCTGGCCTCACTCATGCACACCCTGCGGGCTCGCCTCGATCAGGCGGTGCGTGACACCGAGACGCATCAGCGGGAGGCCGCCCGGCTGGAGCAGGTCGCCGCCGCCGAGCGGCAACGGGTCGAGCACGAGCAGGCCGAACAGGCACAGGCGGCGCTGGCCGCCCGGGAACAGCGTCAGGTCGAGCTCGCCGAGCACTCGGCGGAGCTGAGCGAATCGGCCACCGGGGTCAGCGATCAGACCCGCACCCTCGCGGCCGCGGTGGAGCAGATGGCCGCCAGCCTCGCCGAGCTGTCGCAGACCGCGCAGCGCACCGACGGCATCACCGGGCACGTGGCCGACCTGGCCCGGGTCGCCACCGAGGTGATGGGACGGTTGGCCAGCGCCAGCGGCCAGATCATGGCGGCGTCCGAGGTGATTCAGGGGATCGCCGAACAGACGAACCTGTTGGCGCTCAACGCCACCATCGAGTCGGCTCGCGCCGGCGAGATGGGCAAGGGCTTCGCCGTCGTGGCCCACGAGGTCAAGGGTCTGGCCCAGGCGTCGGGCAAGAATGCGCAGGCGATCGGGGCCACCCCTGGCCGAGATCCGCCGCGAGGTGGACGAGGCCGTGGCCCGGGTCGGTGAGATCTCGGCCAGCATGGGCGAACTGCAGGAACAGAACAGCACCCCGGGCCTCGACCGTCACCGAACAGAACGAGACCATCAGCGAGATCGCCCGCAGCATCCATGATGCGGCGGCCGCGGCCGACCGGATGGCGGACGGCGTCCGCGGGCTCGAGACGTTGTCGCGCAGCTGATTCCGTCGCCGGTTGCGCCAGGTCAGGCCCTGGTGGCCAGCAACACCCGGGATCTGCCGGTCGGTCTTGGTCTGGTACTCGGCATACGCCGGGTACACCGCGACCGAGCGATCCCACCAGAGCGCGCGCTCGGCGCCGTCCAGCTCGCGCACCCGGACGTCGAACGGCTCCGGCCCGTCCTGGATCATGACCTCGTCGGGGGCGGCGAGCAGGTTGTGATACCAGACCGGGTGCTCCGGCGCCCCGCCCTTGGAGGCCACCAGGGCGTACTCGCCGTCGTGCTCTACGCGCATCAGCGCGAAGGTGCGCAACTTGCCGCTCGTGCGGCCCCGGCAGGTGATCAAGATGATCGGGATCCCGGTGTCGCGCAACGTGTTCGCCTCGGCGCCACCGCTGGCCTGGTAGCGCTCGACCTGCTCACGCACCCAGCCGACGGGGTTCGGCTCGTACTCTCCGGTCAATGGCATGAGGGTGAGCCTAGGCGACGCCCGTCGGTGCGCGACGCCGTCATGCCCTCGTGGTCAGCATTGGTCGGCATCGCGTAGCGCCTGCACGTCCGCATCGGTCACGTCAGTGCCAGTGGCCGGAACGGTCAACCAGCCGTCGTCCTCGGCCAGATCGTCGGCGGCGATCGGGCGGACTCTCAGGTCTGCGCCGTCCGACTCCACCTCGACCCGGGACCAGGCCGAGCCGATCGCGCAGCTGCTCGGGGATGACCAATCGCCCGGCAGAGTCGATGGTCGCCCTCATGTCACGAATTTACTCTCTGCCCGGTCAGCACCCGAGCGAGGCAGCCAGTCGGGTCAGCGTCGGAGCCAGAGCGGCGTCCAGCCGGTGGGTGGCCTCGCCGTCCCCGCGGGTCGGTCCCCGGGTGATGATCACGATCGGGACGCCGCGCGCCGCCGCGCGACGGACGAACCGGTAACCCGACATCACCGCCAGGGACGAGCCCAGCACCACCAGGGCGCTGGCGGCATCGGTCAGGGCGAAGCAGTACTCGACCCGGCCCCGGGGGACCGAATCGCCGAAGAAGACCACATCCGGCTTGAGGGTGTCGTGTCCGCAGTCGAGGCACAGCGGCATCACGAACCGCTCGACGTCGAGTTCGTCGAGCCGGACGTCGCCGTCCGGGCGGATCTCATCGCCGCGGACGACGAAACCTGGGTTGTCGGCCCGCATCCGGGCGTCCAGGACGGTGCGAGGAGCGTTCGCCGCAGGTCAGGCAGAGGACGTCGCGCAGTGCCCCGTGCAGTTCGATCACCTGGGGCTGCTGGCCGCTTGATGCAGCCCGTCGACGTTCTGGGTGACCAGGTGGCCGAGGTGGCCGGCGGCCTGCAGCCGGGCCACGGCGTGATGGGCCGGGTTCGGGCGCACGCTCACCATGCGCTGCCAGCCCACGAACGATCGGGGCCCAGTAGCGTCTCCGCGCCGCCGACGAGGCCACGAACTCGCTGTACTGCATGGGCTCGACCCGGCGGGTGCCGTCCGGGCCGCGGTAGTCGGGGATGCCGCTGTCGGTGCTCATGCCGGCGCCGGTCAGCACGAGGGCGGCCGAGCCGCGGACGACGTCCGCGATCGACGCGAGTTCGTCTCGGTTGGTGGGTACGCCCTGAGCCAGGGTCATGGTGGTGATGGTAAGGCGTGGTGGAGATCCCGGGTGTTTCGCCGAACGCGTGCAGGAATGGCGAAACGGCCCGTTGACCAGGGCATAGCTGACCACATTCGGTGGTCGACTGCCGCGAGCTGGGCCCTGGGGTGGTCTGGAGTGACTCTGGGTGTTCGAGATTCGATGAAGTGGGGCAGACGCGTGCTGGGTTCGTGGGTTCGTCGGGTGGTCGTCGGTGGTGTGGTGGCGGCGGTAGCGGCGTCCGGGCTGGGCGTCGTGGCGGCCTCGCCGGCGGCGGCGATCGCGAGTGGGACGGCATTGCCGACGGTGCAGATCGACTGTCGTTGAACGGTCAGGGGGTGGCGATCACGGCGTCCCCGGATGGTCGTCGGATCTATGTGGGTGGTGATTTCACCCAGGTGAACGGGAAAATCCGTAACCGGTTGGCGGTGTTCAGTGCCGCGACGGGTGAGTTGTTGACGGATTTCCAGCCGGGGGTGAACGGGACCGTTCGGGCGCTGCAGACCATCGGTGACGTGGTCTATGCGGGTGGACTGTTCACCTCGACCGGTGGCAATCCGCGCAACCGGTTGGCGGCGTTCTCGGCCACGAACGGTGCGTTGTTGACGTGCGCCGGTGGCGAACCTGGGGGTGCGGTCGCTGCTGGCGTTGCCGGCT